>CANGVB010000430.1 GCA_947456995.1 Bryobacteraceae bacterium
CTGGGCGGAATCGCCTTTGAGGAAGGCCCGGCCATACAGGACTTCCGCGAAGCACTCAAGCGTGTCGATTCCCTGTCTTCGGAAACGGTCTGCGGCATCTATGACGCCGGTCTCGATTACTACAACCACCCTTACATCGTCAAAGAGTTTGTCACGGGAACCCCGATTCTCGACGCCGCCCGCGACCTGAGCACCCGTTCCATCGTGGAGCTTTTCCGCAAACTTCTGATCAACGTTGATAACGCACATTCTCAAAAGGTTGCTCACGGCAGCTTTCATCCGGCTCATATCCTGTGCGGTACAGCGGGATCCATCCGTACGGCTGGCTTTGCTGTGCCTCGAATCCTGGCCCTCGCTTCCAAGCAACCCGGCTTTAAGCTGAAGCCGGAGACGACTGTCAACGAAATCCTCTACTTCGCGCCCGAAAAGCTAAAAGGACAGCCAGACCAGCTATCGGGAGACATTTACTCGCTTGGGGTAATTTTCTATCAGATGCTGTCTGGTCTTCCGCCCTACGGGAACCGTGAAGAATCTCTAGTGGAGTTAGCTAACGTAATCTCGGACAAGCAGCCCTCCAAAATTGCCGGTCTCGAAGATGTATTGAACCAGATTCTGCTCAAAATGTTGGCCAAGAATCCGGGCGAGCGCTTTGCAAATTTGGCCAGTATCGCCACCGAGCTGGACGACTACCTGCAAGGGCGCCACCTCAAGTCTGAAGTTAAGGCAACGTCCGCCAAAGCATCGTTTGCTCATTCGATTCTGCAGCAGGGGCATCACCGCTGGGTGGCGGCTGCACTCGGCTTTGTACTCGTTGCCAGCGCAGGCGTTGGAATCAAGAGCTACACCGCGGCGGAATCTCAACCGGTTTCTGCTCAAGTCCAGACGCAGGCCCCGGTAGTGGTTCAGAAAACGCCCCTTCAGGTTGCCGCCGGATTGCTGAATTCAACTTTCGAAGAAGCAAAGAACCAGCCGGAGCTGCAGCGAAATTTGGCGCAGGCTTATCTGGGCCTGTCGGCGGTGGAATCGCCTCAACAAGCGCTGGAAGCAAGCAAGCGCGCATTTGAGCTCAGCTCGATGGTTCTTGATCGTGGGCCTGTTTCAGACAATACTGCGCTTGAATACGCGCTGGCTGCTCGAACCCACATCTACTATCTGGCACTAAATGGCAAATACAATCAGGCGATCGAGGTGAATCAGCAGTGGCAGGCGCGTGCAGCGAAGACGACTTCTTCCAACATCGAAATCATTCGCGCATCGGCACTCGCCAACACCACCCTCGCTAATGTTCAATACGAATCGAAACTCAGCACCTCCCCCTCAGAATCGGTGTATCGCAGGGATATCGAAAGCCTTCAAAAGGCCGGTGCTCGAACCGAGAACAACTATGCTCGTTTTGCCCAATCGATGCTTGGTCTTGGAGAAGCGATTGAGCTAACAAAGCAGCCGGGGAAAGCAATTGAGATTTACAGCCAAACTCGCCGCACGCTGGAGCAAGCCGCCCAGCAGGATGGAAAGAATCACGATTTGAAAACCGCATTGGCCGATGTATTGATCCACGCAGCGAGGCTGAATGCGAGGCTGGGCAACCCCTCGGGCGCTGTTGAAGATTCCGTTCAGGCGATTCAACTTGCCCGTCAGAGCATCACCCAGCAGGGAAACAAACAGGCTCTGCAGAGGTTACTGGCTCGTGCTCTTGCCACCAACGCATCGGCACTCGTTTCGGCAAAGAGGGCTCCGGAAGCGATCAAGGTGCAGGGCGAGGCGATTGCTCAATGGCAACTCCTGGACCGTTCTTTTGGCCTCGATTCCACCGACAAGGCAGAACTCAACAAGGCCCGCAACCTAGGTCGCGGTTAGCCTAGTCGCGATGTGAGCCGCCGAGGATGACTACTGCCAGCAGAATGCTTGCAAGAATGAAGACGAAGGCGAACATTGCGAGAACATAGCGGCCAACTTTATTCTTCTCGTCGTCGATTTCGTTAATCTCGTGGATCAACTTCTTCATCGCAACTTCTTCTTCTCTCAGTTTTTTCTGCAGCAACTTCTTACTTCCTGACTTAAAACTTCAGTATAAGAGGTTCTTGTTGGGTCATGCAGTGCAGCGTGCCGAGGCCCAGCACCAGGTCGCGGCAATAAATCGGAACGATTTCTCTGCTTGGAAAAAGCTTCGCCAGAATGTTTAGTGCTTCCCGGTCATTTGCATCGTTAAAGACAGGTGCCAAAACGATACCGTTAGCCACATAGAAGTTTGCGTAGCTCGCCGGCAGGCGTTGCCCGTCAAACCAGACGGGTTCCGGCATCGGTAGTGTTACCACTTTCATTCCTTTCGCCAGCTGCTTCAGCAAGGCGATGTTCTCTTTCAGCGGTTCATGGTTGGCATCGCTTTTGTCTCTCTCTTCCACGATGACGATGGTTTGCTCATCGGTAAACCGGGCGAGATCATCGATGTGACCATGCGTATCGTCGCCTACAATGCCGTGCTTGAGCCAGAGCGTTCGCTCAATCCCAAGATACTTCGCAAGAATTGCTTCGATCTCACTTCTGTCCAGACCCGGGTTGCTGGCTTGTATATCGCTCGAAAGGCATTCTTCGGTGTGCAGCATCAGGCCCTTGCCATTCACCTCAATCGACCCACCTTCCAGCACCACCCGTTGCTTTTTCCAAACCGGCTCGTGCCTTTTTACCCCAAGCGCTGAAGCCGCAAAAGCCGGCACAGCATTGTCACGGGAAAAATTCGGATACTTAGCCCAGGCATTAAACTCCCAGTCGGTTGCCTCCACCTTGCCACGGCCGTTGTGAACAAAGATCGCCATCGTATCCCGCACCCAGCTACGGTCTGTCGGGCAAACAAAGAAATCCACGGCAGCCATTTCTGCGTGGCTTTTCTTGAGAATCTTCTTTACCGACTCCCGGGCATCTTCGCTCTCTACCAGAATGCGAACCCGCTCCACCTGCGACAGATGCCGCACGATGTCGCCATAGAGCCACGGGATGGGGGCAAATTTGCCAGGCCAGTCAGACTTCTCGTGTGGCCATCCCAGCCACGTTGCAGCGTGCGGAGCCCACTCCGCCGGCATCCTCAAGCCCATTACTTCGCCCACCTCTGCGTCAATCCGCCATAGTGATCGATGCGCCGGTCACGGAAGAAGGGCCAGTTGCGTCGCACCTCTTCCATCCTTGCCGGGTCACATTCGACGATCAGATTCTCTTCCTTGTCGTGTGACGCTTCCGCCACAACCACCCCGAACGGATCGGCAACAAAAGAGTTGCCCCAGAATTCAAGGCCAGCGTCGGGCGTGCCCTCAAACCCAACACGGTTCACGGCGCAGACATAGATGCCGTTGGCGATCGCATGAGACCGCTGGATCGTCCGCCACGCATCCAGTTGTGAAGGGCCGTATTGCTCCTTCTCGTGAGGATGCCAGCCAATCGCCGTCGGGTAGAAGAGCACGTTCGCTCCCTGCATCGCCGTAAGCCGTGCCGCTTCCGGATACCACTGATCCCAACACACCAGCACGCCAATGCGTCCAAAGGCAGTATCAAAGTTTAGAAAGCCAAGATCGCCCGGGGTGAAGTAAAACTTCTCATAGAAGAGCGGATCGTCCGGGATATGCATCTTGCGGAAAATACCCTGCAGCGATCCGTCGGCACCAATAATGGCGGCCGTGTTGTGATAGAGCCCGGTTGCCCTTTTCTCAAAAAGGCTGGCCACCACGACTACGCCCAGTTCTTTGGCGATCTTGCCAATCTCCTGCGTCGAAGGGCCTGGAATCTCTTCAGCAAGATCAAACAGATCTGCTTTCTCTTCGCGACAGAAATACTGGCTGCGAAACAGTTCCTGAAGGCAGATAATCTGGCCTCCAGCGGCTGCGGCTTCGCGAATTTTCACAATCGCTTTGTCTAGGTTTTCTTGGGGGTCGGTTGTACAGGAGGTCTGAACCAGTCCGACGCGGAAGGGCTTCAAGCTTGCCATCGTTGATATCATTATCGCTTCTATGTTGCACAGACTGCTTTTCGTTTTCGTGACAAGTGCGCTTTCCCTCGCGATGGCCGCACCCCCCAGACCCGAAGAGATTCTCGGCTATAAACCCGGAACCGACTTTAAACTCATGGACTACGAAGAACTCGCAAAGTACTTCCAGGCTCTTGCCAAATCTTCCGAACGCATCAAGCTGATTGAGATAGGCAAAACCAGCGAAGGCCGTCCGCACTATCTGGCGCTGCTTTCCAGCGAAGAGAACCTCCGCAACATCGACAAGTACAAAGAGATGAACCGCAAGCTCGCCCTGGGCCAAGCCACCAAAGCCGAGGCCGAAAC
>CANGVB010000431.1 GCA_947456995.1 Bryobacteraceae bacterium
CCCGCGGAGCACGCCAATGAGAATCCTCCGCACGCTCCCCCTCCTGGCCATCCTCGCTGCCTCAGCCACTGCCAGCTACCACTTCGTCCGTTACTCCAACCGCTTCGGCTACCAGCAGCCCATCTACGAAAAATTCGACTTGAACGCGCTCGTCAACCGCACCGTCCCCTTCTTCCTCGTCTCAGACGGCCAGGAAAGACTGGCCCCCGGCGACAATTCCAACGCCCTGATGAGCCAGATCCTCCTCGCCGCCCGCACCTGGAACGACGTCGCCACCAGCGACCTCCGCATCGCTTTCGGCGGTTACGCTCCCGCCGCCTCCGGCCCCCAAGGCGCCCCCGGCATCGACGTCATGTTCTCAGAAGACGTGCCCCCCGGCGTCATCTCCTACGCGGGCCCCACCGTCAAAGCCGAGACAGACCTCAACGCAAACGAGCCCTTCACCCCCATCCTCCGCTCGCTCGTCGTCTTCCGCAAAGACCTTTCCAACGTAAACAGCGTCGCCTACCCCAGCTACTCAGAAATCTTCTTCCTCAACGCCGTACACGAGCTCGGCCACGCTCTCGGCCTCCAACACACCTTTACCTCCTCGGCGATGTCCACCCAGCTCACCCGGGCCACCACCCGCTCCAAGCCCCTCGCCTCAGACGACATCTCGGCCATCTCAATCCTCTACCCCTCGAAGAACTTCGCCAGCCTCTTCGGCTCGGTCACCGGTCGCGTCACCCAAAACGGCAATGGCGTCAATCTCGCCAGCGTCGTCGCACTCTCTCTCAACGGCAACGCCGTCAGCACCCTTACCAACCCCGACGGCACATACCGCATCCAGGGCGTTCCCCCCGGCCCCTATCAGATTTACGTTCACCCCATCCCACCGCCGGTTCAGGGCCAGGCCACCCCGGGAGACATCATTCTCCCGCGCGATCCAGAAAACAACCCAATCGCAGTCAACAATCGTTTTGATCTGCAATTCTTCCCCGGCACCCGCGATCCTCAGGCCGCCCGCACCATCAACGTCAACCCGGCTCAACCTGTCGCTGACATCAACTTCACCGTTAACACGCGCACCTCAGCCCCCACCCTCTTCGCTCCCACCACCTATAGCTACTTCACCAACCCGGCCACCAACTCCGGCAACTACGTCCGCCCGGCCTTCATCACCCCGCAAGTAGTCAATCCTGGCTTCATTGCCAGTGGCTTCGGCTTCGTCACCTCAGACTCCAGACCCGTCGCTGGCCTCCGCTCTACCATCCTCGGCGGCTCCCCTGCCATCAACAACGTCCGCGGTTTCCAAAACCAGTTCATTATCTTCGACCTCTTCCTCTCCGGCTTCCTCAGCGAAGGCGATCGTCATATGGTCCTCGAAAGCGGTGCCGAAACCTACGTTCTCCCCTCCGCAATCCAGGTAGCCACCCGCCGCGCTCCAGAAGTCATCAACGTCAACTGGATCGCCCCCGCCGCCGACGGCACCCGCTTGGCACAAGTCACCGCTACCGGAATCAACAACAGAACCCGCGTACTGGTCGACGGAGAACTCGCTCCCATCCGCAACTTCGGTGAAGCCGCCGGCACTCTACAAATCGCCGTCCCCACCGCAGCCTCAGGTCACGTCGCCCGCATCGTCCTGCTCAACGCCGACGGCCAGAGCTCGCTCTTCCTTCGCCCCGATGCTCCGGCACAACTCCCCTTCACCGAATCTGAAGCAAGCACCTTCTCCATCACCCCCAACACCATCAACCCGGGCACAGAAACAGTCTACGAGATCAACTCCCCCGGAGCGCGTTTCCAAAACGGTCGCGTAACCGTAGGCTTCGGCTCAAGCGACATCCAGGTACGAGCCCTAACAGTTCTTTCCCCCACCAAGCTCCTGGTAAGCGTCGTAGCAACCCCCCAGGCACCGGCCTCCAGCTACACCGTCACCGTGCAATCCGGTCTCAACCACATGCAACTCCGCAACGGCCTCGGTGTTCAAAATCTCTCCGCAGCTTTCGGCCGCCCGGCCCTCCAGCCAGACCCACGCTGGACTGCTGATTCCGGTAACCCCTTCGTCATGCCCGGCTCCAATGCCCTGGTGCTGGTAGCGGGTCTCAACTCGAGCAATCCACGCGTCACTGCAACTTTGAACGACTTACCAGTCTCGGTACTCTCTGCCTCCTCCGGCCGAGTTCTGCTCCAGATCCCGGCAACAATGAGCACCGGCTGGGCCCAGCTCAAACTCAATGTCGAAGGCGAAACAGTCAACAGCGTACTCGTCCTCATCACTGGTGCAGCTCCCACCATCCAGCGCCTCGAAGGTTCAGACCAGTTCAACATCGACACCGTCCGCCCGGCCTTTCCAGGCGACCAGATCCTGGTTACCTTCACAGATCCTTCGCAGTCTGCTGACTCCACCCTCCGGGCAAACGAAGTTTCTCTAACACTCGGTGAAACACCGATCTATACCCTCCGTGTCGAACGCATCGGCACCGGGGTCTTCCAAGCCTCCATCGCTCTCCCCAGAGGCACACCGGATGGTACACAATCTCTTTCGGTCGTCGTGAACGGTCGCGCTTCCTCTCCTTTCAACATCGCCGTCCGCAACCGCTAATGCTGCTCATTCCGCTCCTCTTAGCCACCCTCGCCCAATCCCCCGAATACATCCGCGCCGGCAACCCCGACGACATCGTCACTAAACCCAAGCCCGGCTATCTCCTGATGGGCGGCGGCAAAGACGTCGAAGAAGCCTTCCAGTGGATGATCGAAAAATCAAACGGCGGAGACTTCCTGATCCTCCGCGCCCGCGGCACCGCCGCCTACAACCCCTTCGTGCAAAAACTAGGCAAGGTCAACTCCGTAGCCACTCTCATCCTCACCAACCGCGAACAATCCAGCGACCCAACCGTCATCGATCACATCAACAAAGCCGAAGCGATCTTCATGGCCGGTGGCGACCAGTGGAACTACATCAAATTCTGGAAAGACTCCCCCGTCTCCAAAGCCATCCAGAAACGCATCGACGCCGGAGTCCCCGTCGGCGGCACCAGCGCCGGCCTCGCCGTCCTCAGCGAATACTACTTCTCCGCCGAACACGACACCATCACCTCCGAGCAAGCCCTCCAAAACCCCTTCGACGAAAAAGCCAACGTCGGCACCGGCTTCCTCAAAATCAAAGCCCTCAAAGGCACCCTCACCGACAGCCACTTCACACCCCGCAAGCGCATCGGCCGCCTCGCCGCCTTCCTCGCCCGTCTCAACAAAGTCAAAGGCATCGGCATCGACGAACGCACCGCCCTCCTGGTCGAAGCAAACGGCGAATCCAAAGTAGTAGGCACCAACAAGGTCTGGTTCCTCAAACTCACCGAAAGACCCACCCAACTCAAACCCGGCCAGCCCCTCACCCTCAAGAACATCGAAGTCCAAACCGCAGACCCCAATCAGACCTTCAATCTGAAAACCTGGTCTTCCCCTTCTTCCGCAAAATCCAGACTCAACATCAACAGCGGCAGCATCATAGCATCTAATTAAATGATGCTATGATGCAAATCAGATGAGAACGACGATCACGCTCGAACCCGACGTCGAGGCCTTGCTGCAAAAGGTGATCGATGAACGGAATCTTTCGTTCAAGCAAGCTGTCAATTTCGCCATTCGAGAGGGCCTTACGTCACATGAGTCTCAGCGCAAGCCATTCGTCCAACCGGTCTTCGATATGGGCGAATGTCTCATCCCTGGCAATTGGAATGTGCAGGCGCTAGCTGATTCTTTAGAAGACCAGGAACTCCTTCGAAAAATGGACCTCCGCAAGTGATCTTGCTCGACGCCAACATTCTCCTCTACTCCGTCCACTCATCGGCTCCACACCACGAAGTCGCCAAAGCCCATCTCGAAACGCTTTTCTCAGGCAGACAAACCATTGCCCTAACTTGGCCTGCCCTACTCGCCTTCCTTAGAATCAGCACAAAACGAGAGCTTTTTCCCCGCCCCCTAAGCCCAGATCAAGCGTTAACGATCATCGGCAATTGGTTGGATCAACCCAATTGTGTCCTCTTGGCCCCAGGAATAGCTCACTTCAGGGTGCTCTCAACTCTGATCTCGGCAACAGGAGCAGCAGGCAACCTCACTTCAGACGCACACCTCGCTGCGATCGCGATTGAACACAATGCAGAGCTGCATTCTTTCGACAACGATTTCAACCGCTTCCCAAAACTCATCTTCCACCTTCTGAAATAGCGGAGCATCATCATTGACCAAGCTAAAGACTTAGTCTGGCGTGGGCAAACTCGCGCTTCCCAAACCCACTACCGCTTGCATCGCTTGTGAGATGTTCAAAATC
>CANGVB010000432.1 GCA_947456995.1 Bryobacteraceae bacterium
GCGGCTCTTTGTTGGCACTGCAATCGGGTTTACTGCCATTGTTTTGCTGGGGAGGCCGGGAGAGTTTGTGAGGCCGTGGTGGATTGGGCGAGAGTCGAAAACCGCTTTTTCTTCGCAGTTGGCGGTTTGGCTTTTTGAGAGGATCTACGATCTTTTAGTGGTGATTCTATTTTTTGGCTATGGCTTAATCCATTTGGCGCGTAGCGGGGTAATTGCCAAAGCGGGGCCTGAGCTACAGCTGGTGGTTTCCAGTGGAGGTACGCTTGCGTTGATGGGTGCCGGGCTTTGTCTTGTGTTTATTTTTGCGCTTCGTTTTCTGAACGATGCGCAGAGGACATCGCTGGTTGGGCTGGTGGAGCGGTTGCCGGAATCGGTGGCGAGCCGAGTGCGCCCGCTGGCTGCGAATTTTTTGGTGGGGGCAGCCGCTTGTTGTGACCCGCGCCTGCAGTGGCTGGTGATCCTTTATACATTTATCGAGTGGGTGGTGATTGCCGGGGTGTATTGGGCACTTTTCCAGGCCTTTCCGGTGACACGAATGCTGACAGTGGAAGACGTGATTGCCGTAGTTGGGCTGGTGAGTTTTGGGGCTGTGGTGCAACTGCCTGGGATTGGAGGCGGAATGCAGGTGGCGGCGATCGCTGTGCTGACTCAGCTTTTTGGCCTCGGGTTTGAAGAGGCCAGCTCTCTGGCGATTCTGCTTTGGGTGATTTCCTTTACATTGATTGTGCCTTTTGGTGTGACCCTCGCCCTGCGCGAAGGGCTGAGCTTTACGAAGCTACGTGATATTGAACAGGAGACGAAGTAAAGATGCTCTGCCCTTTTTGTGCGCATTTGGAAGACAAGGTAATCGACTCGCGCGAGTCCAAGGAAGGGAACAATATTCGTCGGAGGCGTGAATGTTTGTCCTGCCAAAAACGCTTTACTACGTATGAGCGGATCGAAGAGATTCCATTCATGGTGGTGAAGAAGGATGGCCGCCGGGAGCGCTTTGACCGTCAAAAAATTCTAAATGGACTGCTGAAGGCGTGCGAAAAACGGCCAATCCCGATTCCTAAACTGGCGGAATTGGTCGATCAGGTAGAGAACGAGATGATGAATGAGCCGGAGCGGGAATTGAGTTCTACCGCCATTGGCGAGATTCTGATCAGCAAGCTGAAGGAGTTGGACAAGATCGCCTACGTTCGCTTTGCCAGCGTATACAGAGACTTCCAGGATGAAGAGGCGTTTTTCAACGAAATCAGAAGATTGATCAAGGATAAAGGAAGGGGCTAGAAAGTGTAACTATTTCAAAGATCCAGCATCAATTGAAATAGACGGTTAACAATCCTGAACTTCGATGTTAAACTGAACTGGATGACCTTGTCATAAAGCCGTGCTATACCCAATTCTGCCGGCTGGGAACGCCACCCACCACAAAAGTCATTCAAAATCAATAATATACAACAAAAATAGAGGCCTATACCAGGGTCTCGGCATTCGTGTGTCGATGGTGAGGTGAGCAGCAGTGGATACGTTTGACGATCAATTTGCAGTAGAAGAAGCCCCAGAAGCTTTAGGTCTGGCCTTTGACGAAGAGCCTAATTTTTTTCCGGCCGAAAGTGCGGAAGAAGAAGAGGACGACGGCCAGCCACAACAAGAAGAGTCTATTTATACGGACGACCCGGTTCGCGTTTACTTGCGCGAAATGGGTGCCGTGCCCCTTCTCACCCGTGAGGGTGAGGTAACGCTTGCCCGGAAGATGGAACGTGGCAAGGTTCGCGCTCACAAGGCGCTGAGCCGTTCTCCTCTGGTTCACCAGATGGTGGTCAACCTGATGGAAGAAGCCCGGCGTGGACAAACCGATCTCGATGAAATTGTCGACCTTGGGGTTGATATTGAAGAGGGAACGGCCGCTCAGGAACGGAAAGCAAAGGTTGTGCTTGAACAGTTCAATCAGGTCTTCCTGCTTGAGAAAAAGCTCGGGCCTCTGTTTGACAAGTACGAAGCTGCCCCTGCGATCAACAAAAAGCTGAAAAAGAAGGCTTTGGGCAAATACAATCGCGGGCGTATCGATCTATCGATCGCCATTCGTGCGATTCCGTGGAATATTCATCGCTGGAAGCAGTTCACCAAAAATCTCGAGCACGCTGTCGAGGAGATGAATCATCTCTCGATGGAACTGGAGAAGCTGGAAGCCGGGAAGCAAACCCCGACGATTCAAACCCGAGTTCGTGAACTCAAGCGTGAATTGAAGAAGCGTGAGCAGATTGCTGCCGCTTCGATTGCCGAACTGCGGATCTCGCTCCACAACATTCGGAATGGCGAAAGTGAAGCTGAGCGAGCCAAGAAGGACCTGGTTGAAGCCAACCTTCGTCTCGTTGTCAGTGTTGCCAAGAAATACGTCAATCGCGGATTGCACCTTCTGGATTTGATCCAGGAAGGCAATATCGGCTTGATGCGTGCCGCAGACAAGTTTGAATATCGCCGCGGCTACAAGTTCTCGACATATGCCACCTGGTGGATTCGTCAGGCAATTACGCGCGCCATTGCTGACCAGAGCCGTACGATTCGTATCCCCGTTCACATGAACGAGAGCATGAACAAGTTCTTGCGAGCTACTCGTGAGCTGGAAAAAGAACTGGGCCGTGCTCCTACCAACGAAGAGATTGCCCGTCGGATGGACATCCCGGTTGAGAAGGTACAGAAGCTGAAGACGATCTCTCGCGATCCGGTTTCGCTGGAAACCCCCGTTGGTCGTGATGGTGAATCGGCTCTTGGTGACCTCATCGAAGACCGTTGGGTTGGTTCGCCTGTTGATGCCGTGATTGACGCCAATGTGCGTGAAGAGACTGCGAATATCCTCAAGACCTTGTCACCCAAGGAAGAAAAGGTGATTCGCCTGCGCTTCGGTATTGGCTGCGAGCGCGAGCATACGCTGGAAGAGATTGGCCAGGAATTTGACGTGACGCGCGAGCGGATTCGTCAGATTGAAGCCAAGGCCTTGCGGCAACTGCGAAGCCCCGAGCGTGCCCGCCATCTGCGAGCACTGCTGGCGGCTCGCTAATCAACCTCCAAAAGACTTCAGGATCTTATTGGCCTCGGCTTCTGCCGAGGCCAATCTGTCTTTAGCGGTGGAATAATTCTTCTGCTCGATCAGGCGCTTGGCGTCTTCGAGCTTGAGTTTCATGCGGGTCATCCCACTGACGATGTCCGGGCGGACGGCCAATCCCTGATCGGCCATCGAGCGGCGCATGGTTTCTGCTGTTACTTCTGCCGAGCTGGCTGCGGCGCTGACGCTGATGTAGCGCTCCATGATGGAATCGTATTCCTTCTGGCTTGCGGCATCGAGGCTAGACCAATCGAGCTTGGGCAGCTCTGGCATTCTTGCCTCAACCACCTCAACGCTCTTGCGGATTTGCTGCATCTCGCCCCGGATCTGGTTGTCCATTGGGAACTGATTCAGCAGAAGGTAGGCGTTGCGGTAGTTGAGCCAGGCAAGCTGGGGGTTCGATTCGAGGCCGCCAATCTGGCGGTAAAGGCCGGACATGGCAAGACCAAGATTGCGGTTGCCGCCAGCGATGCCCTGGACCCCGTTGAGGTAGCCACGCAGGCGTGGATTTACTGCCCCACCCTGACGAAGGCTGCCTGAGATCTGGGCCAGGTTGTTCTGCAACTGGTCTGGGCGCGGCCGGCCCTGGGCCTCGAACTGGGTGAGTAACCCATCGAGGCCGCCGGTTTGAGCGGCGAGGCCAGCGGTTAACGCGAGAACACTAATTGATCTTTTTAGCCACATAACCCACCTTCGGCATGGAGGACCCATTGAAATAAGCGATTGAGATTTTGTCGCGGACTTCCATCACCATCAGTTCACCGACCTTCTCAACCTGAAGGTCGAGTACTTCACCGGTGGAGGGGTCTTTGATTTCTTTGATTATGCGGGAGACTTCGAAGCGATCGCACTGCTGAACGCCGTCATTGCCACCGGCGGCGAGGTAGATTTTGTTGCCAGCGATTTCGGCGATCTTGGCTTCGACTTCGCTGGACTTGGGAGCGATTTGCTGGTCTTTGGAGTTGGCGATTTCTGCCAGCTTGTTGACGCAATCGACGGTTGCTTCACCGATGACGGTTTCAAGGAAGTTGGAGCTGCTCATGTCGACCCCGCCGGCACCGCCTGCGCCGCCCTTGAAGCCTGCTACGCCGAAGCCGTTTGAGGTGCGCTTGGATTCTCCGCGTGCTTCGCCCACGGCGATGACTTCGCTGGATTCAGCGTCGATCAGTCGATAGCTGATCTCAACAATGGCTTTGTCGGACTTTTTGCCGACGCTGATGCC
>CANGVB010000433.1 GCA_947456995.1 Bryobacteraceae bacterium
CGCTCGCAACGTAGCTCAAAAGTTCCGTCCCGATCCGCTCGACAAGGTCGACGCTCAGGTTCTCAAAATCATGGAAGATCCGATCACCTATGTGGAAGGCTTCTTGAGAGGTTTGGGCCCGGCTGAAATGAACGGTGCTGGTGCTGGCTTCTGCAAGCAGTTCAGCGAGTTGATCTCGAAGTACCCCTTCAATCCGAACTCCAAGAATCAGGCCACCATCACCGAATTCAATGGCATTTTCGCTCCTCAAACCGGAGCTCTCTGGACCTTCTACGACACCAAACTCAAGCAGATGCTGGTGAATCAGGGCGGGGAATACCGCGCCGTGCCTACCCAATCGATGGCGCTCACCCCAACCTTTGTTGCCGCCTTCAATCGCTTCGCAGCCGTAACCGCTACCGCCTACGGCATGAACCCAAGCCCCAACTTTAAGTACTCGGTGAGGCTGAACCCTGAAATGAAGCGCGAAGTGAAGCTGTCCATCGATGGCCAGAGCGCCGAATTCAAGAACTCCTCGTCACCCGCCAAGGCCTTCGTCTGGAACGGCCAGGGCGTCGGCGTCCGCACCACCATCGTCGGTGGCGGCACCGTCAGTTTCGATGGCCCCCTGGGTGTGTTTCAATGGTTCAACGACGCTGAACGTTGGAATCAGAACTCTGCTACTTCGCACACGGTTCTCTGGTATCAGCGTTCTGGGACGAAGATCATGACCGATGATCAAGGCAAGCCATTGTCGATGACGCTCGATCTCGATATGGCCATTCCGCTTTTCCGGAAAGGATACTTGGCCGGGTTGCAGTGCACCAGCAACGTGGCCCGCTCTGGCAATTGATGCAACAACAGCAGCTTGGCAAGTACAAGTTCGAACAATTCCTCGGTGGAGGTATGTCGCACGTCTATAAAGCGCGCGACACCCTGATCAACCGCATCGTTGTCGTCAAAATCCTTACCGACAGCGGCATGCACGACGAGGATACGAAAAAACGTTTCTTGCGTGAAGCCCAAACCGCTGGTGCCATCTCCCACGAAAACATCATTCGTGTTTACGACTTCGGTGAACACGAAGGCCGCCCCTACATGGTGATGGAGTACCTGCAGGGCAACGACCTGCGCGCCTCCATCCAAAAAGCACAACTGCCCGGCGTACTCGAAAAACTCCGCGTTCTGGTTCAGCTTGCCCGTGGAATGAAACACATCCACGGCCTCGGAATCATCCATCGGGACCTCAAACCCGACAACGTCTTCATGAGCGATAGCGGCGAAGTAAAGCTCATGGATTTTGGCATTGCCAAAACCAAAGACCTCTCCATCACCCGCACCGGCTACACCCTGGGCACGCCCTACTACATGGCCCCAGAACAAGTGATGTCGAAGGACGTAGGCGACCGCGCCGACATCTACGCCTACGGCATCGTGATGTTCGAGCTCTTCACCGGAGTCAAACCCTTCCGCGCAGAAAACGTCCACGAAGTCTTCTTCAAGATCCTTAACGAGCCACTCGACGCAACCCCGCTGGTTGAAGCCAACGTCCCCACCCACGTCGTCGAGTTGATCAAGAAGTGCACCGAGAAAGACCAGACGAAACGTCCCGAGAATTTCGGCATCATCATTCAGGAACTCGAAACCGTTCTCAAGACCATGGAAACCGGTGATGTCGAAACCATCACCCAGCTCACCAAGCCACGCACAGAAATCCCAAAGATCGCCTGGATCGGCGGTGCCGCAGCCCTCGGCCTCATTATCCTCCTCTTGATCTTCAACCTGATCCCGCGCGGCGAAACGAAGAACGACGCCAAAAAGCAGGGACAGGCTACAGCTGTCGTTGAATTACCAGCACAGATCCAAACCTCTACCGGTGAAATGCTGCTCGTCCAGGAAGGGGACTTCCTCTTTGGCGAAAACAACGAAAAGCGCGCCCAGAAAGCCTTCTACATCGACAAGCACGAAGTCACCAACGAGATCTATAAGAAGTTCGCCATGGAGCGCGGCTGGCCCTTGCCAGAAAAATTCCCCGACGACGAGGCCTCGAAAAAACTACCCGTCGTAAACGTCTCCTTCGACGATGCCCGCGAGTTCGCCACCTGGGCCGGCAAGCGCATCCCCTACGCCGTCGAATGGGAAAAAGCCGCTCGCGGCGGCATGGGCAGAACTTATCCCTGGGGCTACGAACATCTCCCTGAACTAGCCGTCGTCGCAGACAACCCCAAACTGCCCAACCTCAAAGGCCCCCAGCCCGTTGGCACTTGGGCCAACTCCGACAGCATCTACAAGGCCCTCGATCTTGCGGGCAACGTCTTCGAGTGGGTCGATGAACGCACCAAACCATCTGCTCCAGCGATCACGAACTTTAGCAGACTCATGAAGCCACCACCCACAGAAAAGGACCTCTGGGTCCAGATCCGTGGTGGTAGCTTCTCAAGGCCGCTCGACCAGAAAGTCAGCGTCCAGTTCGCCAGCATTCCTGCCGCATTCAGGTCCAACGACATCGGCATCCGCTGCGTCACCGATGTCGGTGTGAAGCCCAAATAGCTTCTACTGCAGGATCTTCCTCACTTCTTCCACCCAAGCTGCAACAAATGGGCGTCCGTCGCTCAAAAGGTTCTCGCGGGTCATGATGTCCAGCTTCACATCCGGTGCCACGCCAACGTTTTCCATAAACCGTGTCGGCCCATAAGGCGACGGCACCGCATTCTCACGAATGAAGAGAGACCGTGTAATGCGGAGGTTAGCCTCTGTGATGCCCGTGTTGAAATAGTCATTCACATTCCCACCAAGCCCGCCCGTCCTGATGCCCACAATCTTCCCGCGTGCTGCGTCCTGAAACATCGCTGGAAACGTATCCCCTGCCGAAATGCTGAACTCATTCGTCAACAGCAGAATCGGCTTGGTATAAACGACGTCCTGCGGAATTACCACCACCGACGCGGCACAGATCGGATAAATGCCGGTTTCTTCTCCCTTGTCGTAAGCGGCCGAAACCAGTCGATCATATTCCACAAGAAGCTGTCGTTCCCAGGTTTCCACCAGCGGGTTCTGGGCGCTTCTGGCTCGCGAGTCGAAGACCAGTTTCCATGCCAGAGTCGGCTTGATCCAATATCCGATCCCCCAGAACGGCTTCGGCACCAGATAGCGCATCAGTTCCTGTGCATAGCAGACATTCCCGCCCGGATTATGCATCACATCGATCACAAGGCCCGAGGTCAGATTCTGAAGTGCAGCGATCTCATTGCGGAATTGCGCAATTGCCACTGTCGTGTTGCTGGGTCCGAAAGTCGGAATCCGAATCCAACCCACGGTTTTTCCATCCAGAGGAAAGGTCCCCGAAAGGAAGAAGTCATTCTGTCCCGTCCCCAGCCTCAACCGCAACCCGGCCGGCGGCCCATAAAGAGGAGTAAGCTGCCCCAATCCCGTCAGCGCCACATCCACCGGATGCGCTTCGCCTATCTGTGTACTCCTTGCCTCGCGCTCCTCAGCACTCAGGCTCTCAGCTTCGACATTTCTCTCACCCGTATACACGCCCCACTGCGCCGCCAGTCTCGTATAGCGATCAAGAGGATTCCTCAACGAGTTGCTTTCGCTGACAGAAAATCGGGGCCCACTAACGGGAGGTAAATTCGTAATCGGAGTCCCGGATTTAAACCACGGAAGGTCATAGGTCTTCTCGGTCCCGTCCTGCTTCCGAATCACCACTTTCGCCGTCTCCCCGATCTGTGGTGCCCAGGGAATGCTCTGCTGTGGCCTGAACGTAATAAAGTCAGCCGCTCTCCTGCGCGTGGCACTCTCGTTAGCGCCAATCCCGTAACGCGATAACCGCTGGATCCACTGCTCAGAACTCAACCCGTCCACCGACACCAGCTCATCCCCAATCTCGATCGGGAAGTCTCGCATCGGATACCCATTGGCAATCAGCTCAATCAGCGTCTTGCCGTCATAGATATCGACATCAAACCTGAGGTAAGCCTGAAAATTCGTCGGCACCGTATAGCGGATATGCCCGTCCTGCAACATCGCCAGATACTCGATCGCCACATCGTAGTACTCCATATCCGTTTTGGTCGCTCTCACTTTTGCGAGCCAGGGCCGAAGGTCGCTCAGATCAAATCCAAACTGCACAATCTTCCAGTTCGCCGGTGTATAGTGCCGTACATAAAACTGGCTGAGCGAGCTAAAGTCGGTCACCTTCTGCTCGGTCGTCATCTGGCCATAGACCAGAAGTGGAGCTGCCAAAAGCAGCATTAACGTCTTAAATTGCATGATCGTTCTCCGTTACAAGATATCTGGGAAAGTGTCCGAAGCCTAGCACGTATC
>CANGVB010000434.1 GCA_947456995.1 Bryobacteraceae bacterium
TGGCGAGGCGTTCGAAGTAAGTACGGGTGGTGTCGTTCAGACGCATGGGAGGCTGCCATGCGGCAACCTTGGCGACGGCCTGTGCGATGTGCACGACCGCATTGGATTGCAAAGGAACCGAACCATGACCAGCGACGCCACTGGCGACAAGGCGCACGCCTGATGGAAGCTTCTCCGTCGTCTGGACAGAGACGAAGCGGAGGCGGTTGTCGGTGCGAACGGCAGAACCACCTTCAGCGAAGCAATACTCGGCATCGATCTCTGGCCAGTGCTCGCGAACCAGATAGGCGACGCCAAGGACAGGCGCGCCTTCTTCCCCAGCTTCAGCCATGAAGATGACATCGCGGTCGAGGGCGAGCTTCTGGCGCTTGATCAAGATGATGGACATCATGGCGGCAACCAGGTTGTCCTTATCGTCCACCGTGCCGCGCCCGTAAATATAGCCGCCTTCGCGGTGAGCCGAGAATGGCCCGTGGGTCCATTTCTTGGGGTCGATATTGACGGTGTCGGTGTGGCCTACGATCAGGATCGGCTTCTTCTTGCCGTTGCCCTTGATGCGGGCGATCAGATTGGGGCGCTGAATTTCCGGGTTGGCCAGATTATCCATCGTGAAGATTTTGGACTCAATGCCTTCTTTGTCGAGAACGCTCTTGATGTAGTCAACGACTGGCTTTTCGCTGCCACCAGGGTCGGCGCTGTTGATCTGGATCAGGGCCGAAAAGTGTTTGAGGGTCTCGGCGTCTACCTTGGTCCAGTCGATGGATTGGGCGCTGATGGCGAAGGAGATCAGAAGAAAAAGAAAGACACGAATCATGCGAGTCAGGTTAACAGATTCGGACAGCTACCACTGCAACCAATCGCGACCGGCGGCAACGAGCTTTTCGGGGTTGAGTTTGGCGGGTAGAGCGAAGTCGGGCGGAGCGATTACCAGGATCTCGTCCATGCCAGCGGCGCCAAAGATGTGCACCGTGTTGCGCTGATACTCGGCATACTTTTCGTATTCTTGCCAGACGTAGAGATAGAGCAACTCGAGGTCGACGTATGTGCCAAGAGTATCGATCTGGGTAGGGATCGGGTTGGTTTGTTCCGGGTCTGAATAGATGAGCAGAGAAGAGAAGGGCTTCATCTTGTTGCGGATACCAAAGGACGAAATCGTCAGCGACGGCCTTGCGCGGCGTATGGCCTGTACGCTGGCCCACTCAACAAAAGTATTGTTGATCAACAGAGTGCCATTGCCGGCCAGCAGGACAGCGCGGACAAATTCCGCGAGCAGCGGGTCCTTCGATGGCGGCGCCACCTTCATTCGCTTCAGGCGGTTCCCCAGCTCTCTTGGGCCACGGAGCTGTTCTTTCTCGACGATCTGCTGCACCTCGTCGGTTAGCTTCTGGCGATACGGCTGCAGCTCGTCGTAACTGAGGGAGACAATTCCTGGAGCGGCCGGCAGCTCGTTACCGGCCTGAATGAGCCAACGGTCGTAGGGCGCAGGCTTGTCTGAGGCCAGCAGTGGCGCCAGATGCAGTGCCGGGTCTAGAGGCGATTCCAGCGTATAGCGGCGGCCCTTGAGGCGCGTCCAGAGGCGGTCTGGGCCAACGGGTAGTTCTGAAGGCGAGAGGACAACAGAGAGGCGCGGGCGGCCTTTGCGCTGGATCTCGGCATTCATCACTGGATCGAGCCGCGAAAAAATCTGAGCCACCGCGGCACGCCACTCCGAGTAGTGCGGGTTGCGATTGAGAAAGTCGACTTGTTCAAGAGAGAAGCTGCGACGGGGCCAGGTCTTCTCATTGATGCCCATCTTCACTTCTGCCTGACGGAGTGTTGAGAAGAGGTCTTTGAATTCCTCAGGTGGCAATTTGTCGACGAGCGTGAAGAGGCGCTCGAAGTAGACCTGTTCGGCAGGGAAGAGCAATTGCCAGTCTTTGATCTGGTCGAAGAAGAAGGTGGAGAAGCTGGCCGGGATACGGTCGAAGAGCCCGTTGTCGATGAGCGCCTGTAGGAGCGGCGACACCATTGTGGCTAGACGATCTCCGTCAGCGGGCGGCCTGTGCAGTCAAACTTGACGCCCAGCATTTGAGCTGCGGTGGCAGCGATATCGATGTGAGCTACAGGGCGTTCGATTTCTCCTCGGCCAACGCCCGCCCCCAGGGCGAGCATCCACATGTTGCGGCAGGAGGCGTCGCCCGAGCGGTGGTTCAGAAATCCATTGGCGGCATTGGCATCGCCATCGCGACCGAGCTCAGGCAGGATCATGACGCTGGTTTTGTCTTTGTAGCTTGGGTTCGACTGAATCTCGTCCCAGAGCATTCCGGTGAGCCGGTCTGTACGGGTGACGGCCTGCAGGTAGAGCGAATAGCTGCCCCAATGTGCGACGTCCATGTCCCAGAAATTCACCAGAATGACGCGTGGTGCAAATTCGCGCATCACCTCGCGAGTAATAAAGAAGGTAAGCTCATCGCCGGAGGCGGGTGCCTCGGGGCCGTTGATGTATTCCACCAAGGCGTGCGTGAGGGTTTCGCGTACTTTCTGATCGAGTTGCTTGCCGCCCTTGAAGACGGTCCAGCCAACTCCTTCGTAGCCTTCTTCGAGAATCGTTTCGAGGCGTCGACGCACGTTCTCGCGATCGGCAACGCCCATGCCGCCTCCGCGCTTGACGATGTCTTTGACGGCATCGAGCAGAAGTTGCTTGGGCAGCACGACGTTTGCGCCAGCGCTTGTAGCAGCACCGATACTGGAGAAGCTTTTGTTAGTGCAGATCGCCCAGGCGTCCATGGGGTTCGGCTTGCGTTGCTGCCGGAAGGCCTCAAAGATGGTGGGCGAGGCGGGAGGCTGAAATCCAAAGTCATCCACACGCTGCCACTGGCCGGTAAGAATCGAGGCCGTCGAGTTGTAGTGAGACAGCACCCCAAGATTGCGGCAGTCACGATAGAAGCGGCCCTGCCCCTTGAGCGCAGCCAGGTGCGGGATGTTGCGCAGGCCGTCTCCGGAAAAGGTCTCGCTATAGCGTACCCCTCCACCGAAGGTCACGATGATCACCTTGCGCGCAGACTCAGCCGGCTCTGCGCCATGCGTTGCGATCCGGCTGGCAACGCTGAGTCCTGCAGCCTGGAGGAATTGGCGTTTCGAAAGCATTAGTACTCGGTGATCTCTCCACCTTTGATCTTACGCCTCGATTTGGGGTCGAGCTTCCAGCCAGGCTTTGCGGCCTCGGGGATCAGGTCTAGAGGCGTATCGTAGCCGGCAAGGATGTCGCCACCCGGAGAGTAGTAAGGCCCGATATCACAAGCCATCGACCCTTTGCCTTCTTCAACGAAGGTGATCGAGGTGATGAGCTTGGCGGACTTGTAGCCATACTTCGACGGATCGCGCCGACGCAGCGGGGCCCCGTTTTTATCGGGCAAAGGTTTACCCGCGCGGTCTAGCACCATCAGCACGTGCGGGTTCTTCATCTCATCGAGAGGCATGTATTCGTACCACTTGTCGGCGCAATCGAGACGAATGGCGCGTGCGGTCTTGCGTGGTTTGACGATGTCGAAGAGAGATTCAAAACGGAAGCCACCCCAGGTGGTGCGTCCACTCCAGCACTGTACACACTTCATGCGGGAGTTCTGCTGTACCTGCGGCAGGCTGCGGAGTTGAGTGAGCTTGAGGGCTTGCGGCTTCTCGACAAGGCCCTTGATTTCCAGACTCCATTTTGTGGTGTCGATCGGTGGCACGGGGTTGTACCACATGGTGCGAAAGCCGACCTCATCGGGAATGTCCGAAGGCATCAGGAGCTTTCTACTGCTCTGCACCTGTGCCGCAGCAAGGAGGATATCGCGGCGTGTCATGGTTGTTGCACCTTGAGTTTGAGATGTTTGGTGGCGGCCTGCCGTTTGTCGGCCTCGGCCTTTTCTGCGGCCGTCAGTTTCTCGTGAAGGAGGCGGTGGGATTCGGCTTTGGTGCTTTGTCCCAGACGGCTATAGATGCGGAAGAGCCGGTAATGAGGGATCGGGTTCTTTGGGGCGAGGGTGCAGGATCGTTCGAGTGCAATCGCGGCCTGGGGCAGTTTGTTTTGCTTCTCCAAAAGCAGCCCAAGTTCAAAATGAGTCTCGGGGTTGGGCTGGAGGGCCAGCGAGCGGCGGAGTTCGGCTTCGTCGCCGGTTGCTTTACCGAGCAGGAAATGGCCGAGAGCGCTGTTGGGGTTTGATTTCGAATAGGTGCGGAAGGCAGCGATGACATCGGCCTCTCGGGGGCCCGCATGTTCGAAGATTCGGCCGAGAAACATCACAGGTTGTTCGACATCAGGCGCCAGACGGTTGGCATCGAGAAA
>CANGVB010000435.1 GCA_947456995.1 Bryobacteraceae bacterium
CCTCGGGCTGAGTCACATCAGTAGGCACCGCAAGCATCCCGGACCCCGAAGCCGTCACATCGAGTGCAGTAGCTCGCCGGCCCTCAAGCACTACCTGATACCCGGCACCATCCAAAGCCTTGGCAACAGCCCGGCCAATGCCAGACCCCGCACCAGTAACCAATGCCACCTTCATTACTGCACCTCCACAGGCAATTCCGTCCGTCTCGACCAGTCTTCATAAGACCCGTCATAAAGCCTCACATCCTTACCCGCCAACCGCGCACTAAAGTAAACCACCGTAGCCTGCATCCCGATATGGCAGTAAGTCACAATCGGCTTATCCCCCAACTTAGTCGCCAGCTCTGCAGCAGGCAAGAACTCCAGCCCCGGCGTCATCAGGCTAGGGAAGGGAACATTCCGAGCCCCCGGAATCCGCCCCGCCCGAGGCATATTCCCGGCATTCTTACCCGTATAAAACTCATCGAGCCGAGCATCAATCAGCGCCATCGAAGCATCCTTCAAATGCCCGCTCAACCACGCCGCAGCCACCCCCAATTCCGGCCGCGCCTTCACCGTCAAACCAGAAGCCGCAACCACCTGCGGCACCTCCTGCGTCACCGGCAAACCAGCCGCCTTCCAACCCGCCAATCCCCCATTCAAAATCGAAGCCTTCAGCGACAGATAGTCAAACGTAAACCAGATCCGCGCAGCAGACTGCATCGATGCATTCCCTGTATAGATCACAACCCGCGAATCATTCCCCACACCCATCTTCATCAACTTCTCGCGAAGCACCTCAACCGGAGGCAACTGCAATCGCAAGTTATTCTCGCCAGGCACAGACAAATCGGCCAGCGTCACAAGCTGCGCCCCGGCCACATGCCCGGCCGCATAATCCGCAGCAGCCCCAACATGCAATATCACCAACCGAGGGTTCTTCAGTTCTGCCTGCAACTCAGCAGGAGAGACCAACATCTCTCCTGCCTGAATGGAAAGTGTAAGGGCGAGCATCGCCACTATCGTACGCATCTCTCCATTTGAACCTATTTCTGCACTCGCAGCCGCGCAATCTTCGACGTCCGCACTCCTCCCACACTCGCCTGCAGCGAATAATCTCCATTCTGCAATTGCGGCACCACAAAGTTGAACTGATACAGCCCCGGGCTCACCAGGCCCGCAAACGCAAGACTCACCTCCGTCGTATCCACCCAGATCCTCGCCGTATTAGCCAGCGGCACAGCCCCGGTAACGGCAACATCCGCAGCCACCTCTGGCGCAGTCGGTCCAAAGCCCGTTCCGTACACCACAACGTTCTCACCAGGAGCAATCGGCGCACTCGTATCAGCCACACTCCCATCCGCACGAATCGCCGCCACATACTCATCCGCCAGCGTAAAGAAAGCCGGCTGAAAAGTCGCCAGCGGAATACTCACACTATCCGATGTCCCCGCCGCATTCGTCACAGTCACACTGGCAGACGTAGCATTCCCAACCGTCGGTGCCAGCACATTCACCTGCTTCGGACTCACATAATAAACACTGGCCGCCTTCCCATCGATCCGCACCGAAACCCCATCAATCGCCTGCGGCAACTTACCCGCCACAATATCCCCGCTCCCCCACGTCCGCGTCGTCGATGCAAGATTCTCACCATAGATACTGATCCAGGATCCAGAAGCTACCCCCGGCATGTTACTAGCCGCACTCGCAACCCCCGTATAAGAGTTATTCCCAGACATATAGACAATCGTCGGCCGGGTCACCGCAGCCGTATCGCTCGGCGTATAACCCATCACGATGTCAAACTTCACGGCTAGCTCCCCAATCGCCGAACTCGCAATCGGACTCCACACCGGCGTTATCGCCGCCTTCTGCGCCGCATCCCTCACTCCATTCCAGATCCCGTCGGATGCATTCAGCGCATCGCCTGCGACAAACAATTGCGACGTAAACCGCGCCTGCCCAGGAATCGTAATCGCATAATGAATATGCCGAGTCCGCCCCGGATACAAACCCGGTTTCACCGTACGAAACAGATACTTCCCGTCTGATCCGGTAAGAAACTTTCCATACCCCTGGAAGTTCGAATCCCGGTTCGCAATCGGGCTGGCCGAGTGTATATAAGCCCCATTATTATCGGCCTGCCAGATCTCCACCAAAGCTCCCCTCACAGGCGATCCGCTCTGCGACAGCACCCGCCCCGTGATCCACGCAACCGTACCCACGGCCGGCGTAATCGCATTGTTGATCAACAGCAAATCGTTATCCAGATCCAGCGGCATCCTGTCTGGATAATACGGCCCCAGCGTCAAAGAAGGCGTCAGCGTCAGCGCCTGCGCAAACGCACCCTTGGAATGCCAAAACAGGCCGCCCATGGTAAGTGCCTGCAAAAAGTGGCGTCGGTCAGAACTAGTTAGGGAATTATTTCTCATCACTACTATGAAACGCGCTCCACCACCAAAAAGCTTCACTCCCACCCCCACCCTTCACACTGTTTAACAAAGGCTGGGTGCGCCACATCCCCCAACCAGCGTCAACTCACCCACCTAAACGCTAAACACCGCACACGGCGCACGCCGGATCAGCGTCTGCGCATGGCTCCGAAATCTCCCCATCGCACTCCGCTCCTCCCCCCTTCCGATCACCAATAAATCAGCCCCAACCGCATGACGCAAAATCGCCTCCTCCACCTCCCCACCCACCACGACACAACTCCCACGCTCCCGCACCAAATGCCGCAGCTCCACCAGCGCTCCATCCCCATGCCCCACATGCGCCACTTCAAGCTCCGCCCCAAACCCCACCGCCAGCCTCTCCGCCCAATCCAACACCTCCTCCGACGCAGGCGACAAATCCACGCAACACAACACCTTCCCCACCTCATCCGCCGCACTCCCGCTCTGATTCTCCGTCCACACCGGGCAGCTCGCCTTATGCAAAACCTTCTCTGTAATAGACCCAAACAGAAAAGCCTCGAGCGCACTCCGCCCCCGCGACGGCATCGCGATAAAGTCAATCGCCTCCTCCTCCACCACCCTCAGAATCTCCGTCGCCGCATGGCCCTTTCTCACAAGCCTTTCGCACTCCACCCCTTCCGTAAAGCCAGCCAGAAACAGTTCCAGCTCCTGCTCCGCACCGGCATCCTCTCGCGATGATTCCAGCGCATGCACTGCCACCACCCCTGCCCCCAGCCGCTGCGCCATCCCAAACACCTCAATCGCAACCTGCGCACAATGCTCCGAAAAATCAACCGGAAACAGAATCTTCTGAATACTCTTCATGCCTCTCCCACCTGCATCTCAACTGCCAATCGAGTGGCACCCAAATTGCAATACCGCTCATAGGAGATCATCATGTTACCAGTCCGTCAGATCCTCTTCCCGGTAGACTTTTCACCACCCTGTCGCGAGATCGCGCCTTCGGTCATCGAACTCGCTCATTTCTATAACTGCCCCATCACCCTTCTGCATGCCTACGAAATGCCGATCGCCTTTTATGGAGACTTAGGGCCCCTCGACGTACTGGTTCCGGCCGACATTCAAACCGCCCACGAAGCAAAACTGCGCAACTTCGCCGTCGATTATCTCCCCGGCGAAGCCCATCAGCAGATCGTGCGGCAAGGCAAGCCAGCCGACGTCATCCACGACTTTGTCAAACACAACGGCACCGATCTGCTAGTCATGCCCACCAGCGGCCACGGCCCCCTGCGCCGCCTACTCCTCGGCTCGGTTACTGCCAAGATCCTGCACGATGTCTCATGCCCCGTCTGGACGGCCGCTCACGTCGGCACTGGTTCACACTGGCCCGTGAAAAACATCCTCTGCGCCGTCAGTCTCGACGAAGAGTCTGCCCCTCTAGCCAAAGCCGCCGCCGCCATCGCCAAATCCTTCGGCGCACGCCTAACGCTCTTCCACGCTGCCGGCTACCCCCACCCCGCCATCGACGTAGACTACGAGCATTACCGCAAACAACTCCTCGACGAAGCCACCCAGAAGCTCCAGGCCCTCCGCTGGGACAACCAGATCGAAGCCTCCGTCGTCCTCGTAGAAGGCAGCGCCGTCATGGCCATCGAGAAGCAGGCCAAAGAACTCAATGCCGACCTCGTCATCGTCGGCCGTGGCCACGCCCAGGGCGCCGTCTCACGCCTCTGGTCAGACCTCTACGACGTCATCCGCGAATCACCCTGTCCCGTCCTCAGCATCTAGGCCGGAAACTGCGCAATCGCTGCCTCTCTACTGGCATCAGGCGAAAGCACATCATAAATCTTGGTCACCTTCAAGATAGTCACCACTCGCTCGGTCGGGTTGGCCATC
>CANGVB010000436.1 GCA_947456995.1 Bryobacteraceae bacterium
GGCAAGAAGACCGTCACACAGTTCCACCGCGAGCTGGGCAAGACGATCTGGGATTATTGCGGCATGGCTCGTAATGAAGCCGGCCTCAAGAAGGCGATCGGCAAGGTTCAGGAAATCAAGGAAGAGTTCTGGAAGAACGTAACGGTACCGGGTTCTGGTGGAGATCTCAACCAGCAACTTGAGAATGCTGGACGCGTGGCTGACTTCATCGAACTTGGCGAGCTGATGTGCATCGATGCGCTGGACCGCAAGGAAAGTTGTGGTGGCCACTTCCGCGAGGAATACCAGACATCCGAGGGTGAAGCCCAACGTGATGACGAAAACTACGCATACGTCGCGGCCTGGGAATACAAGGGCGAAGGCGTGGCGCCAGTTCTGAACAAAGAGCCGCTGACCTTCGAATACGTCAAACCGGCCCAGCGCAGCTACAAGTAAAGAAAGAGCCCCATAACCATGAAGCTAACTCTCAATGTATGGCGTCAAACCGGACCCAACGCCCCCGGCAAGATGGTGCGCTACGATCTGCCCAACGTTAATGAAGATATGTCGTTTCTGGAAATGCTCGACGTTTTGAACGAAACGATCATCATGAAGGGCGAAGAGCCCATCACGTTTGAACACGATTGCCGCGAAGGTATCTGTGGTTCGTGCGGATTCATGATCAACGGCAAGGCGCATGGTGGCTTCCCCAAGACCACGGTTTGCCAGTTGCATATGCGTCACTACAAGGACGGCGATGAGCTCTTTCTTGAACCGTGGCGTGCGACGGCCTTCCCTGTAGTGAAGGACCTGATGGTGGACCGGGCATCCTTTGACCGCATCATTCAGGCTGGCGGATTCATCTCCGTGCCGACGGGTTCGGCTGTTGACGGGAATGCGATTCCGATTCCGAAAATCTATGCCGATCGCGCGATGGACGCAGCAGCGTGCATCGGATGCGGCGCTTGCGTAGCGAGTTGTCCGAATGCCTCGGCCAGCCTCTTTACCGGTGCGAAGATCGCGCACTTGAATCTTCTGCCGCAGGGCCAGCCTGAGAAGCTGGACCGCGCGCTCAAGATGGTGACGGTGATGAATGAAGAGATGTTCGGTTCCTGCACCAACATGCAGGAATGCGAAGCCACTTGCCCGAAGGGAATCTCGATTGAAAACATCGCAATCATGAACCGGCACTATGTTGAAGCAAGCTTTGCGCAGCGTCCGGCGATGAGCGAAGCGGGCGCCGGGTAAGGAATCGTGAACCTGCTCGATCACATCTCGCAGAATCTATACACGGCGGTACTCTCAGACTCACTCGACAGTCTGGGATACCGCCGTCAGGTTATGCGCGAATACATTCGCCCCGTCTATTCGAAGTATCAGGTGGTTGCGGGGTACGCGCATACGATTGCCTTCGTTGATAGCGATGAGATTCTGCCGAATCCTTTTGATGCCGAGATTGAAGCCGTGGACGCGATCCTGCCCGACAGCATGGTTGTGATCGCGACAGGCAACTCGATTCAGAATGCGCCGTGGGGGGAGTTGCTCTCGACTGCGAGTGTCGCGCGTGGGGCGAGGGGTGCGGTGATGGACGGCTTTGTGCGTGACGTTAAGATGATTGAAGAGCTGGGTTTTCCTGTGTTTGCTACAGGGATGAAGCCGCTGGATTCCAATGGCCGCGGGTTGCTGACTTCGTATAACAAGCCAATCGTGTGCGGCGAAGTGGAAGTAAATCCTGGAGACCTGATTGTTGCTGATTTTGATGGAATTGTGGTGATCCCGACGGCGCTGATTGAGAAGACGATCGAACTGGCCAGTGCGAAGGTGACGGGGGAGAACAATTCCCGCGCGGAATTGCAAAAGGGTGCTTACCTGCGCGATGTGTACAAGAAGTACGGCGTCCTTTAAGAAATTCCGGCGATCTGCCGATAGTTGTGCAAGATGTGGCTCCTATTGCTTTCGCTGCTTGCACAGGATGCGACGACTTCGTCGCCGGATCTGACGCTTCACTACCCGAGCGGGCAGGTTTCCTCGACTGTTGCCCGTGAGATGCTGGATGCTCTCGATGAGGAATACGCTCGCATACGGCATGAGCTTGGCTGCGTGATTGGGTCGAAGGTAACAGCCATTGTGGTTCCGCTGGATGCATGGCAAGCTGCAGGGCATTCGCCCTGGGCCGGGGGATTGTTTGACGGCCGCATACAGGTGCCTCTGGTTTACGAGCGCAGCCGGGTGGGCCCGCAGATGCGGAAGGTTTTCGCGCATGAGATGGTGCATGCCTGCATTGCGCGCTTTGGCAGATTCCCGACCTGGCTGCATGAGGGTCTGGCCCAGAAGCTAAGTGGGGACCAGCTTACAGAAGATTACCGCCGGCAATTGCGACAAGCGGTGTCTTCGGGAAAACTGCCCGGCCTTGAGCGGCTTGCTGGATCCTGGATGGGCTTGAGTTCGGAGCAGGCTGGCACGGCTTATGCTTATTCGCTGTGGGCGGCTGAGGTTTGGGTTGAGACAGACGGGAGCGAATCTGTGCGGCAGTTGCTGCGCTACCCCGACCGCATTCCACAATTGACTGAAAAGCTAAACCGCTCGCTTAGTCGCTGATGGTCATTGTCGGGCCGGCCACCTGGCTTACCTCGGCGCAGCGGGCTTCGACCATTTTGGCCACGGCATAGAAGCCGGAGGCCATCTCGCTGGCCGGGCCTTCGAGCGCTACCGGCTTGCCGGTGTCGCCGCCCTTACGGATTTCCGGGATGAGTGCGAGTTCGCCAAGGAAGGGGATGTTCATCACTTCAGCAGTCTTTTTGCCTGCGCCGTGGCCAAAGACGTCGATGCGTTCTTTGCTTTGCGGGGCAATGAGATAGCTCATGTTCTCAACCATGCCAAGGACGGGCACCTTCACCTGATGGAACATGTTGACGGCCTTGCGGGCGTCCTCGAGACTGACGTCGCTGGGGGTGGTGACGACGACAGCGCCGGTGAGTTTGGTAGATTGCATGAGGCTCAACTGGACGTCGCCGGTGCCGGGAGGCAGGTCGATGATGAGATAGTCGAGTTCGCCCCAATTGACTTGACGCAGAAACTGCTGCATCACGTTGTGCAGCATCGGGCCACGCCAGACCAGCGGCTTGTCGCCGGGGTTGAGAAAGCCCATCGACATGACGCGGAGGCCTTCTTTGATGATCGGCCGAATTTGCTGGCCATCGGTGAGGGGAGCTTCGCTGACACCCATCATGAGGGGAACGTTTGGCCCATAGACATCGGCGTCGAGCAAACCCACGCGGTTGCCGAGACGAGAGAGCGCGATGGCGACATTGACGCTGACGGTGGTTTTGCCCACGCCGCCTTTGCCTGAACCGATCGCTACGATGTTTTGGATGCCTGGAATATCTTGCATTACTTCGAGGATATCAACCAGTCCCACGCCTGTCCGGCTCGATTTACGACTACCTCGACATCGCGCTCGAGCAATAGCCGCTGCTTCACCATTGTGGTTGCTGCTTCGCGTACCTGTCCCTGATACTTCTCGCGGGTCTCGTAGCGCTTCCTCACGTCGTTGGTCGAGTAGGGCAGTGTGGAGCCCACCATGTCGTTTACGTAGCCTTTGGGGGCATTCGGGTCCGCTAGAAAGTTCCAGCCCCGATAGCGAGCTAGTGGTACAGATACTTCCGGCATCTTCACGCCGCCGAGCTCATTGCCATCTGCGCCTATCGCCGGCACCAGCAAGGGGAATTGCTTACCAAGTGATGGCGGCTCGGTGCGATAGTCTACGCGCCAGGCTCTCATCGGTTGTTTGGGTGTGCCTGTGTCATTGAGCGTTTCGTAGGCAACCAGTTCCTTGCGATCAATTCGCGGATAGCGGCTTTCGGGCGGCGCAACACCGTCCTTTACCCATTCCTGCATTGCTGTGAGCAAGGCTCGGTAGAGCGGGCGATAGTCGTTCATGTTGGCAAAGTTAACGCTGCCCGTTTTGGGAGGAGGCACGCGGCCTGGGCCGTGCTGGCTGCCGGCTACGTAGTAGATGCGGGTGTTGGGGGCGAGTTCGGCGTCTTTCTTGCCGTCGGGGGTCACATGGATTAGCGCTGCATTGCGGCCCCAATATTCATAGCTGCCGTTGGTATAAAACACTTTGGGCACGTCTTTCACCTTGGCCAGCAGGCCGTCGGTCAATCCGGTTTCAGCGTCAGTTTGAGCCAAGTCGGTGTAGGGGAAGAGATCGCTTGGGTAGAAGTGATTGAAGGTGGGGTGGCCGCCGCGGCTGGGTTGTGCGCCACGGATGTTGAAGCTTCCCCGCCCTGCTCCACCGACATTGGCCCAGAC
>CANGVB010000437.1 GCA_947456995.1 Bryobacteraceae bacterium
ATGGAACTATCGAAGCCGGCAAACTCGGAGACCTCAGAAAACTCGAACAAGTTCTGCGAGTAGAAGAAATACAGTGAGAGGCTTGCTACATTAGGGAGCGTGTTCCGTAAGGTTTTGGTAGCGAATCGCGGCGAGATCGCGGTTCGAGTGATGCGGGCGCTCCGCGAAATGAAAATTGCCAGTGTTGCGGTCTACAGCGATGTAGACCGCAACGCGTTGCATGTACGCATGGCCGACGAGGCTATTGCCATTGGTGGTGCAGCGTCGAGTGAAAGTTATCTCAGAGCAGACAAGATCATAGCCGCCGCGCTTGCCTGTGGTGCTGAAGCGATTCACCCCGGCTATGGCTTTCTCAGTGAGAACGCCGCCTTTGCCGCTCTGTGCGTAGAATCGGGCCTTGTCTTTATCGGGCCACCGGCTTCTGCCATCGAAAAACTGGGCTCAAAGACATCCGCCCGAGAGCTGGCGAAAAAGGCTGGCACGCCTATCCCTCCTGGCACCGAAGAGGCGCTGCCCAATGCCGAAGAAGCCAGGCGCATTGCCCGCGAAATCGGCTACCCCGTCATCCTGAAAGCAGCAGCCGGAGGCGGTGGCAAAGGCATGCGACGTGTTGAGCGCGAAGAAGACATCGAAGCCGCCTTCCGTGATGCCTCCAGCGAAGCAGAACGTTCTTTCCGCAATGCCGACGTCTACATCGAGAAGTTCATCGTCCGTCCCCGGCACATTGAAATCCAGGTTCTTGGCGATCAATTCGGCCACATGATTTATCTCGGAGAACGTGAGTGCTCCGTTCAGCGCCGCCACCAGAAGGTAATTGAAGAAGCCCCATCGCCCTTCATCGCGAAACACCCGGAACTCCGTAAGAAGATGGGCGAAGCCGCAGTGGCAGCAGCTCTTGCAGCCGGTTATGTCAACGCCGGTACTGTTGAGTTTCTTGCCGACGAAACCGGCCGCTTCTACTTCCTTGAGATGAATACCAGGCTACAGGTAGAGCATCCCGTAACCGAGTGCATCACAGGTGTTGATCTGGTGAAGTGGCAGTTACGAATTGCCTCGGGCGAGCCTCTCACTATCCAGCAGGACGATGTATCCATTCGCGGCTGGGCCATGGAGTGCCGCCTTTACGCCGAAGATCCCGATCAGGGCTTCCTGCCCAGCCCCGGTGAGATCACATCTCTCGCATTGCCCGGCGGGCCGGGCGTCAGGCTCGATAGCGGCGTCTATCAGGGTTGGCGTGTTCCCCTTGAGTACGATCCTCTCCTGATCAAACTGATCGCCTGGGCAGAGACTCGCCCGGACGCTATCGCAAGGCTAGAGCGGGCTCTCGAAGAAACACACATTGGCGGCATCCGCACCAATATCGAGTTCTTCCTCGATGTTCTCGCCGACGCTTCATTCCAAGCAGGCGACCTGCACACTGGTTTCCTCGACGAATGGTTTCTCCGCCGCAAGAAGCACGTCTTCAGCGATGCAGATTTGGCCGCTGCAAGAAATGCCGCCGAACTGGAGGCAAAGGGTAGGAAAATAGAAAGAGTGGAACCAGCCGCCAGATCGAAGTGGAAGCAATGAGTATCGTCAAGGTAGAGCCATCCGTCTGGAGTCATCTCGACGGCCATCGCCACCGCGAGTTGCGTGTCGAAAGCGATGCTGACGGCTACGTGGTGACTCTGCGTGGCCGCCAGACCAAGGTCAAGATTGAAGACCCAAGAGCCTGGAGCGCCACCGGGGCAGGGAAGGCCGGTAGCGGTGTTGCTAAAGTATTGACGCCAATGCCAGGCAAGGTAGTTCGTGTTCTCGTCGCCGTTGGCGCTCAAGTGGAGTCAGGCCAGGGCCTCGTCGTCGTAGAAGCAATGAAAATGCAGAATGAATTGAAGAGCCCGATTGCGGGTACCGTCAAGCAGGTGCAGGCTGTTGAAGGCGCTACCGTAAACGCAAATCAGGTGCTGGTTGTGGTGGAATCTGATGCCAGTTGAAAATTGCCTGCGCTGCGCCGGCACGGGCTGGATCTTCAAGACCGTTGATGAAGTTGAAGTGGTAAATCGCTGCACTTGCGACGAAGAAACCCGCGCCGAACGATTTGCTGCCCGCAGCGGTATCCCGCCGCTCTACGCTAACGCTTCCACCGAGAACTTCTCGCTGCCCAAAGACAACCCCATCGCGCACCGTGGCTTGGCCAGCGTGATGCTTACAGTCCGTACTTTCGTGCGCGAATATCCAGTAGTCGATAAGGCTGGCCTGCTCTTTATTGGGGAAACCGGCGTAGGCAAAACCCACCTCGCCGTTGCTGCCCTGAACGCTCTGATCCAGCGCGGCTTCGAAGGCGTTTTCTTCGATTACCAGACGCTGCTCGACAGGATCCGCAGTGGCTATGACAGAAGCAGCGGCTCGATGGACAAAGAAGCTTACCGCCTTGCCCTCGATTGCGAGATCCTTCTGCTCGACGATCTCGGCGCACATCGCGTCACCGATTGGGTAGAAGATACCGTCGCCTCGATCATCACTCATCGCTGCAACCACCGCAAGCCAGTGATTGTGACCACAAATTTGCCCGCACCAGGCAATGAGTCAAACAAAGCGAAAGATTCGCTGAGCGACCGCATTGGAGTGCGGGCATGGAGCCGTCTCAATGAGATGTGTAAGGTTATACAGATGCCGAATGTAGAAGACTACCGAGTCCGCGGACGCCGCTAGGCGCCCATCGGTTCATCAGCACTGCCACCATAGATCGACGGGCACTTGCCGCCCATGGCACGCAGATAAGTCGATAGCTGTCCACGATGGTGAATCATGTGGTTGTTCATGAACTGCAGATACATCGCTGCCGGCATGTTGTACATGCCATAGAAGTCGAGTGGAGTTGCCAGTTGCTCTGGAGTCATTGCCTCTATCCGCGGCACACCTGCAGCAATTTCCTTGTCATACCAGGCTGCCAAATCAGCGCCCGTCTTGGCGCCTGCAGGCATCTCGCGCTGGGCCAACTGAAAGCTGTGACCAACGATGCAGTCAATGAACCAAATGTCGACTGATGCGATGTGCCACGCCAATTCCATCGCTGTTTTCGATTTTGCATCTGGACGATAGTCCTGGTTCTGATCAGGAACTGCCGCAAGAACTTTGCTTGTTACGGGAAACTCCGATTGGAGCCCCTGAAGGAAAACACCCGATAGGGCCTTGATGAATTCTGGGGTCATAGCTCTGAAATTATGGCACAGTCCAATGCGCCGTGAATCAGACCAAAAAGTTAGGTATCATTTCGAAATCTATGTCATGCAGCCGTATTATTCATTCGATTTTTATACAATGCGCAGGCTTGGTAATCGCGTTGTCAACTGCAACAGCTCAAGAGGCATTCAGCCAGATTGCAACCGGCAATTCGGAACAATGGAGAACGCAAAACGTTTCAGAAGCATTGGAATTAGATGGGCTTTTCGGCGCCCCTCAAACCCTGGTTCGGGACCGCAACCTTAGACTCTGGCAGCCACCGAAACAAAAGCCCGGCAAGGAAGTTGGCACTTTGGGGCAGTATTTGATGCCGGTTGACACTAGCCTTGCCTCAGCCGACAAAACTGAGTTTAAATCTGCCACTGCTCTCCCAGTTCCACCACATCAAATGACAGGCTTTATTGCTCTTTCTGACGACAATACGGTAAACCCTCCGGATCTCGCCGGAGCTGTCAGTCCAGACCATATTCTGACTGCATTAAATAGTCAGTTCAGAATTCAGGATCGAAATGGAATGGCATTGAGGACGTTGAGTATGACCAGATTTTGGGCTCCTCTCGGGCCTTTCAAGAGTTTTTTGACCGATCCCAGGGTGGCGTGGGATTCCAACGCCAAGCGTTTCATCATGATCATGCTCGCCGATTTCGGCGAGTCTTCCTCTGGAATGTTGATCGCCCGGTCTACCACTGCTGATCCTCTTGGTGAGTGGAGAATGACGCGCATCTCGCCCGGCGCCATTGGTAGAGATTTTGATTTCCCCATCATGGCCATTGCTGGCAAATCTCTAGCCATCAGTGTGAACGTGTACAGGGACATCTTCTACGAAAAGACGCTCAATTATGTAATGCCGCTTGCTAACCTCTACTCTGCCACTGAGGCACTGAACTTCAGGTCTTTTGAAGACACCTTGGGTACCAACGCGCCAGCGGCAGATGCAGATCCGAACCGGGACCGCGTCTACTTCGTCAACAACTCCTACTTCATATCCAGTGGCTCTTACGCCATTGTCTTCAAATCCGTTCGAGTCACTCCGGCAACCGATATTATTGTTGGCACGGCCACAGCGGCC
>CANGVB010000438.1 GCA_947456995.1 Bryobacteraceae bacterium
CCAATGATTCGCCAAACAACACCAATCTATCTGCCTACTACGCCTACAAAGACGACTATGCGAAAGCCGAAGAATATGCGTCCGCCAGTCTCAGAGCAAATCCAAATTCGACCCACGCCCGTTACATGCTTGCCGTATCGCTCCTAAAACAGGGCAAGGATACCGAAGACGCTCGCACACACCTAAATCAAATTCAAAGTGCATTTTCACCGGCAAAAGCGCTCTTGCTCTCCATGCAGCCAAAGGAATGATAAAGTTTGACTTCTGGTGACGGAATTCAATCGCCTCATTTCGCTTTCTCTACTCGTACTTTTGAGCTGCCTGGAAGGACACGCCCTGGAGGTGCCACAAGGCACCCTCTTGGAATTGCGCCTGCTCAACGGCATTCGCTCCTATTCCTCAAAAGCGGGCGAACAAATTGAAGCCATTCTGGTTGCGCCCGTTCTTCTGAATCAAACCGTTGTCATCCCTGCAGGCAGCACCGTCTCGGGCAAGATCCTGGAGATGAACAGGGTTGGTATGGGATTCGCCCGTGAACGAGCCTCAATGCGGCTTCAATTCAACCAGTTGAAAATCAAAGACGGCCCGGTGCTCGACATCGAAACCCGCCTTTTCCAGATCGAAAACGCCCGCGAAAAACTGGATGCCAAAGGCAGAATTCGAGGAGTGCGCTCCACCAATACCCCAGGCTTCCGCGCCGCCGGAGTACTCACCGGCCTCGCCGCAGTAGACCCCATCGCCCTGCTCTTTTCCAGCACCGCCTTTGGCGCCACCCTCCGCTTCAGCGAGCCCGAAATCAATTGGGCGCCAGGTGCAGAATTGATTGTCGAAGTAGCAAAGGCATTTGATTCCCACTACGAAAACACTCCCACAGCACCAACAATCACCGCCAGCATCCAGGAGCGGGCTGAGTTGCAAGCCCTCGTCGAACGGCTTCCCAATCGCACTCGCCGAGCCTCAGACGGCAAGAACTCAGACCTCACCAACCTCCTCATCATCGGAAAGCCCGAAGCCGTAGAACGAGCTTTTGCCGCTGCAGGTTGGGTTCAGTCTATGGAGACAACAGCCTCTACCCGCTATCGATCCCTTCGGGCTTTTGCCGAAACTCAACCCTACCAGGAAGCCCCCATGTCGGAGCTTCTGCTCGAGAACAAGCCAGCTGAAATGACTTTGTCGAAGACGCTGAACACCTTCACCCGACGCCATCACATCCGCATCTACCGCTGGAAAGAAACCTGGGATGGCATGGCCGTCTATCAGGCCGCTGCCACCCACGATACAGACATCATCGTTTCCTGGCGCCAACGCTCGGTCACCCACGCCATCGATGAACGGATTGACGAAGAGCGCGCCAAGGTGATCAACGACCTCAACTTCACCGGCTGCGTAGATGGCTCTGAGTGGATCGAGCGTCCCTGGATCAGCGAATTCCTTCAAAATGGCGACGGCCAGCCCATCACAACAGACCGGGCCATCGCAGCACTCCGCCTCAACAACTGCCGCTTTCCCTCCCAAACGGCTCCAGACCTTGCCTATGCCCTTGCACCCTCCAGCGGCGGCCTCTTCAATCGCGGAATTCGTCAAACCATGTTGCGCATGAAGAACGACGTATTACGAGGAAACCTAGCCTGGCAAAGCGCATCCTGGGCCTATCGCTTCAGCCAGATGTTGAAAAGGAAACAACTACCTGAGGAGCGTCGCTACGAGCGCCAGGCCTTGCTTGGCCTTGCCATAGACGCAACAAGCGCGCCCAGAGCAGGCACCGAAGATGGCAGCAGCATGATCGCACCTGCAATCGACACCGCAAAGCCGAAACGCGGCCTCCCTTCATTAATCCCCGGCGACGATTGGGGCATCCCAACCGTCGAACTTGGCTTCACTTTCGGTACCTCTCTCTTTTGCAAATCCACCGTCGGCGATGAGGCCTGGATCTTGCCCAGACACCCCATGACCGGAGGTCAGGTTGCTCTCAGCGCCGGTAACCAGATTCGTCCAGGCTGGGCGCTGGGTGGCACGGTCACCGTTCATGCCAACCGTTGGCTCTCCAACGAACTCGGTTTCCATTACTTCCGCGGCAGCTATCTGCTGGACTTGCACAGATCGGCCCCTGGGAGAGAAGGCCAGATTCCGGGCCTGGTCGAACAAAGAGCAGGCTTGCTCACCCGCCAATTCAGCTACAGCACCGTCATCCACGCGCGGCCCGTTGAAGCCCGCTTTAGGCCCTACGTCGCATTTGGCCCAGCTCTCCAACTGGTTCACCTAACGGACGCACCCTTCAGAGAATCCGGCGGCATCTACCGCCTCGGCCTCAGCAACGTAGGCCTCTTCAAATCGGCTTACAACTTTGGCAGCGCGCCTCCCCTCGATGGTGGAGGCATCTTCCAGCCGGCCATCCAGTTCGGCGGCGGTTTCAAATATCGCTACAAGCGGTGCTGGGTTCTACGGCTCGACTATAGAAGCAGCGTCAGTCATCGTCCGAATCTGTTGAAGAAATCACTGGCAACAATTGTGGACGAAATCAATCCAGTACCCAATGACACAACCAACCACTGGTTCGCCCAGCAGAAGCTAAGCCTGGGTTTCTCCTTTACCTTCTAACGAACACTGCCCAGGTTGTAGGCATTGGTCAGCACTACCGTCACTACATAACTGCCCAGATTGTTCTGCCAATGTGCGTTGTCATTGATAGCCACTTGCAACCGGCCCGCACCCACACCAGACTTGCTCGCCTTCTCACCCAAAAACTGCACCGCACCCTTAGCCCCAACCCGCCCGACAAGCGCACCAAAGGGTTGGCCGTCAGTCAGGTTGGATTTGTAGTTGCCTGCAGGTTTGGTAAGTCCATTGGGGCCCGTGGCCCACTGGTCGTCCTTCCAGGAGAGTCTCGTAAATCCAGCGGCGGTCAGCGTCAATTGAGAAGCCGCAGACCCGTACAACCCGGTATCGAGATATTCGATCTGCGTCGAGTGCCGCAACGAATGAACATCCATCATGCGCGCAATCGACTTCTTCTGCACCGCAAAAAGCCGGATCTTCTCCCACGCGATACTCTGCGTACCCACCTTCAACTCACCCTGCGGCCAGGCTCCGCGAACTGGCTGCGAGGCCTCCATACGAATCAGACTCGCACTTCGATCCGGCTGGTCGGCAATCGACGGCATGATGCGATCAAACAGATTGTAAAGTGGCTTCGGCTCATGCTGATCGGTGTCGCGAATGATCTCGAGCAAAGGCGTCAGCACGGGCAAACCGATATAAGTCAGTTCCTCCACCGCCGCATCGCGCAACTTGCGATCCTTGCCCTGAATCGTCACCAGGCCAGCACTGATCGCCTCAGCTTCCTTCGCCGAAGCCGCAGCTCCGTTGTGCATCGAAAGCACCTTCGCAACCGGATAAGCACCAGCCATCTTGGCTGAGGTCACACCTTCAACCCACTGCCCGTCGGTGGTCAGCACAAGTACAGTTTGCGCAGCGGGCAACAGCGCCGCCGCAAATAAGAGAGCAACAAAGCTTCGTGTCATTGGTTTTTGATCCAGTTCTCCCAGGAATGATTCTTAGGCCCGGTGTATTGTATGGTGTCGAAGAAGGCAGCGTTTCCGTTGAAACGCGGGTCTCCTTCTTCTTTCAAAATCTTCTCCATGCGATCCCGCAAGCCCCGCATGATCAGCGCATAGTCCAGATTGCGAGCCTGATTTTTTACACAATCCGGATCACTCGCCAAATGAAACAGTTCTTCAGCCGGTCGCTTCCCGAAGTTCAACTTGAAGTAATCGTCAAAGCGGGAAACGATAAACGTTTTGCTTGGGCTGTCGTCGACATCCCGGTAGCCAGTCTCGGGCATTCCCGCTGGCCAGACATCGGGAGTGTAGTTGCGGATGTACAGAAATTCCTTGGTCCGGATCGCTCGCACCGGATAACCCGCATCGCTCGGCCTTCCAATATCATGGCGTTCTTTAGCGATCACCATCACATCGCGTGAAGCATCAACAGTCCCAGACTTGCCACTCTTCAGCACATCCAGAAAACTCTTGCCCGTCATCGTTGCCGGTGCCTTCACCCCAGCCAATTCCAAAAAGGTAGGCGCAAAATCTCGCGTATTGATGAAGTCATCAATCACCCTGCCCGGAACAATATTCTTCCCATACCGGATCGCCAGCGGAATGTGAAACCCATCCTCATAGATCTGCCCCTTCACTCGCGGGAAAGGCATGCCGTGATCGGAGGTAACAACAATCATCGTATTGTCCAGCTCACCAGCACGCTCCAGAGTCTCAATCACCCGCCC
>CANGVB010000439.1 GCA_947456995.1 Bryobacteraceae bacterium
AAGAAGCTCTCGTAGCCAATGCCATAACCGGTACGGAAGCTCGACTTCCCGTCCCCAAACAAGAGCCCCAGAATCCCGGATGTGAATTTTGGACTATAGGCAATTCCCAGATTCGGTGAGAAGTTATTCCGATCCGGGTTCACCTGGTTCGCAAGCGAATATGGCCCGTCGAACGTTGTCGTATTCAGGTTGAAGATCCCCGCATAAGCCGGCGTGCGCAGCGAATTCGCCGGCACTCCAAAGCTTTCATAACGCAGACCCAGGCTCATAGTAAGCGAATTCGTGACACGCCAGCGGTCCTGCACAAAGTAAGCTTGACGGAACAAATCCGGATAGTAGGTAGCACTACCAAAGTCACGCGAAGCAGCGCCATTGTTGCCCGAAAATCCATCGACAAAATTGCCAAGACCAGTGAATCCACCACCAGCAAGATAGCTGACAGAACCACGAATCAACGAAGGTGCAATTTGCCGCGAGCGTTGCACCAGCAAATCAATTCCGGCCCGAACGGTATGCCGGCCCACGATCTTGGTAACCGTATCCTGCAAACCATAGTTATTCGCAACCCGTCCTTGAGGAATGTTGGTGGCAACACCCAGTGCTGTCAATCCCTGAATTTGAATATTAGGAAGCGTCAGTCCCAAAGCACTTGTCGGATCGGATGGAAACTCCAGCGTGATCCGGTTAAAGGGCAGACGGAATTCGTTCGTCATCGTCGGGCTGAATACGTGCGTTTCAGTCAGAGCAACATTCTGATAGCGGCTCTTCGAGCTGGTATCAAGCCCTTCAAAATTCGTCCCGCCACCAAGGGGATCTACAGATTGGTCAAAGGCAAATCGTACCGCCAGCGAATCCTTGTCACTGAAGCGGTGATCCACCTTCACCAGGGGCTGAAAATTCCTTACCTTGCTAGCCACCGTCCGGATAAAGGTACCCACCTCGACGTCCGGCCTGCCGGCACCAAGGGCAATCGGCGCAAGCTGAGAGTTGGCAGCGCTGCTGGCCGTAGCCGTCAGATAGGTATCGAGCAAAGGATTCGCGCCAGTCGGGAAAAGGCTCCTCAACGTTGCCCGGCCCGTAGCACTGGGGCTCACCAGATTGACAGTTCCTTGCGATACCGTCCGGCGTTCCTGGAATGCACCAAAGAAGAAGGTCTTTCCCTTACGAATCGGCCCGCCAACCGTTCCCGAGAACCACTGATCCGTTCCCGGAATCGGCTTCTGATTCTGAATCACGTAGCTCGAAAGTGCCTGCGTATTGGTAATTGCGTTAAACCGAGTCGACTCAATCAGGTATGCCGCTGTACCGTGAAACTCATCTGTACCAGACTTGATGATCGTGTTAACCACAGCCCCGCCGGCTCGTCCATACTCACTGTCAAAATTCGACGTTTGAACCGACACCTCCTGAAAGGCGTCGGTATTGGTTACCTGAAAAGCCTGCCCGTTAACCGAAATATCGTTGTTCTCGGTTCCATCGAGCAGGAAGTTGTTAGAACGCCCGCGCCCACCGTTCACACTAAAAGTCTGTGTACCAAATCCACCGCGATTCGAACTCACGCCAGGTAGATTGAGTGCAAGCAGCGCGGCATTGCGATTGGCAATCGGCAACTGCGAACTCTGCTCCGACGTAATCGTCGCACCACGCACCGGCTGCTCCACCTGTAACTGAACCGTGTCCGCGCTCACCTCAACGATCGTGGCTTCCTGTCCAAGCTCCAATTTGGCATCAAGCGTCACCACCTGCGCCGCCGCAATAGTAATCCCGCTGGTCGCGAAGGTCTGAAAACCCTGCTTTTTGATCTCCACGCGAAACGTTCCCAATTCGACTGCGTCAAATCGGTATAGACCCGCTTCCGTTGTGGTTGTCTCCCGGGAGGACTTACGCTCTACATCCTGCAAAACCACCTGTGCGCCAGGCACCGCAGCACCGCTCGAATCCTTGACAATACCTGAGAGCGTCCCGCGGCTGGTCTGTGCAACCAAGCCTGAAACGCTCAAAACAAAAATCAACACACAAACAATACGACTCATTTAACTAGACCTCGAACCCTGATTTGAGGCTGCTTTCGCAGACGCCCCACTACAAGGCTGATGGATCTGAAACCGCCCTGGCTTCATGAAGATGCAAAACATTGCACTCAGTTGGGACCAATTCGACTCTTGCAGGGCCAAAGCGGATTCCTCTGCCAGGCAACAAGCTTTCAGCACCCACAGAGTAAACTCAAAGTACATGAGAGCCGTACTCACAACTATCTTTCTTACCTGCAGCCTCTCCGCCCAAAGCCTCGACGACAAGATCGCCCAGATCGCCAAATCCCTCCAGCCCCTGCTCGTCGAATGCCGCCGCGACATCCACATGCACCCGGAACTCTCCAACAACGAAGTCCGCACCGGCAAGCTCATCGTCGAAAAACTCCGCGCCCTCGGCCTTGAAGACATCAAGCCAAACATTGCCGGCAACGGCGTCACCGCTCTCCTCAAAGGCGCAAAGCCCGGCCCCGTCGTCGCCTGGCGAGCCGACATGGACGCACTCCCCATCGACGAATCCACCTTCTCTGCCCCCTACAAATCCACCGTCAAAGGCGTCAAACACGCCTGCGGTCACGACGCCCACACCACCATCGGCCTCGGCATCGCAGAAACCCTCAACCAGCTCAAAAGCGAAATCCCCGGCACCATCAAATTCATCTTCCAGCCCGCAGAAGAAGGCGTCTCGGGCGTCACCGAGTACGGCGCAAGGCTCATGATCAAAGAAGGCGCACTCGAAAATCCCAAGCCCAACGCCATCTTCGCCTTCCACGTTGCCAGTAACGTCCCCACCGGCAAGATCGCTTACACCGACAACGCCGCCAGTTCCGCCTCTACCGGAATCAGCATCACCTTCAAAGGCCGCCGCGCTCATGGCGCTTACCCCTATCAAGGCATCGACGCGGTAGCAGTAGCATCCCAGTGCATCCTCGCCCTGCAAACCATCCACTCCCGCCGCATCGACACAGTTAACCCAAGCGTCTTCACCCTCGGCACCATCCATGGCGGAGACCGCCGCAACGTCATCGCCGAAACCATCTCTCTCACCGGCACCCTCCGCACCTTCTCGGAATCCATCACAGACCAATACGAAAAGATGATCAGGCAGACCCTCGATGGCTGCACCTCAGCCATGAGCGCTAGCTACGAACTCGGCTTCAAGCGTGGCAACCTCCCCATGCTCAACAGTCCCGCACTCAACAAAGCAGCTCTCCCGGTCATCGACAAAGCACTCGGCCCCAACGCTGCTCTCTCTCAAGGCCCCGGCCTCTTCGGCGAAGACTTCTCCGCCTACCAGCGTGTCATCCCGGGCACCATGTTCTTCCTCGGAATCAGCAACCCCGCCAAGGGAATCATCGCCGGCCTCCACACCGCCGAATTCGACATCGACGAAGACGCCCTCTCCATCGGCGTAAACGCCGGCTCCAAAATCCTCCTCGACTACCTCACCAGGAACGCAAAGTGAAAACACTCATCCTTATCGCCGCCACCCTCCAGGCCCAAGACATCAACCAGCTCGTCGACGCGATGACGCCCAAACTCATCGAGACCCGTCGCGACTTTCACATCCACCCCGAGCTCTCCAACAAAGAAGCCCGCACCGGCCAGGTCATCGCCGCCCGCCTCAAAGAACTCGGCTTCGATGAGATCAAAACCAACGTCGCCGGCCACGGCGTCATCGGCATCATCAAAGGCGGCAAGCCCGGCCCCGTCGTCGCCTGGCGCACCGACATGGACGCCCTCCCAATTGATGAATCCGAATCTAAACTCCCTTACAAGTCCATCAACAAAGGCGTCAAACACGCCTGCGGCCACGATGCTCACATGACGGTTGCCCTCGGCGTCGCCGAGCTCTTCAGCAAGATCAAGAAGGACCTCCCCGGCACCGTCAAGTTCATCTTCCAGCCCGCTGAAGAAGGCGTCTCCGATGCCGAATACTTCGGCGCAGCCCTCATGATCCGCGAAGGCGCGCTGCAGAACCCCAAGCCCCAGGCCATCTTCGCCTTCCACGTCTCGCCCATGGTCGACGCCGGCAAAATCGGTTTCGCCCGTGGCCCACTCCTGGCCAGTGCAGACTCGGTCGACATCACCATCAAAGGCAAGAAAGCCCACGGCGCAACCCCGCATGACGGCACAGACGCCCTGGTCACTGCCGCCCAATGCGTTAACATGCTGCAGACCATCCACTCCCGCCGCATCTCCACCATGCAACCGAGCGTCCTCACCATTGGCACC
>CANGVB010000440.1 GCA_947456995.1 Bryobacteraceae bacterium
AGGGCGCTTTGATTGAAGACTATGATGCAGCGTTTACGGCTGGCGATGAAGCCTCACCCGATCTGTTGCCGCAAGGCTTCTTTCGAGACCGGCAACGCAATTCAAGACACAAAGGCAGGCTGACTTATTATCTCGATCACGAGAAACTGAGCTCGGTACCGGTGGGTTTTGAGATCACGGCGCGGCCAAGTGAAGGGCTGGTGCGGTATCAGAGAGCCTCTATTCGGCCCCAGGCGCTGGGCGCGATTTTGCGGCCCAATGAAACGATGCTAGTGGAGATCGTACTGAGAAGGCTGGTGGATATCAACTGCTTCCGGTTGAGCGACCAGTTGTTGCCCGAGGCCATTTCAGACGAGCCCAGCGGCACAAACTGTTAGTGTTGCCATCCCCGTTACACTAGCAATCATGAGCGCGAATCAGCCCATCGATGAGATCTACAGCGAGTTGCACAAAATCGCGGCGATCCATCTGAGCCGATCAGTAAGCCACGCCTCCATGCAGACCACACAACTGGTGCATGAGGCGTGGCTCAAACTACATGAGCGCGGATGGAAGAGCAAGACGCATTTTCTGGCCATGGCTTCAAGGGCCATGCGTATGGTGTTGATTGATGCAGTAAGAGCGCGCACTGCAGAGAAGCGGCAAGGGGATCGCGAGAGGATCGACTGGGCACCAGGCGTCGAGTTTGCAGCCTTGCAGCTTTCAGTACCGGTAGAGCGGCTGCTGGACCTCGATGCGGCACTCGATCGACTGGCCGAAAAAGACGCACGTAAGGCGCAGGTGGTTGAGATGCGCTTCTTTGGAGGAATGGAATTTACTGAAGTGGCCGAGAACCTGGAGATTTCTGTTGTGACGGCCAAGAGGGACTGTGAGTTCGCCCGGGCTTGGCTCTTTCAGCAACTGAAGCAGGACAGCGCCTAGCGGAAGCCTTTCATACGATCAGTAGCGCGGTCAGAGTGGCGTTTGAGCAGACTGATTGTAGTTGGGCCGGCCGTCTTGATATCGGCAAGAAATTCGCGGGCGAACGCGCAGGCTTTAGCGGTATTCCCACTGCGTCCGTATGCCTCGGAGATGTCGCCAATCGTGTACAGAAGTTCGCGGTGCGTATTCGAATTTGCCATATCGGCGGAATGGAATTTGCGCAGCATTTGCAGTGCTTCGTCGAGTTGGCGGATCGCTTCCGGATGTTGCTGTGCATTCGAAAGCGTATTTCCCAAGCGATCGATAGCAGAAGCGAGGCGCACCTTTGCACTGATGTCTTCGGGCTCGGCGGCTACAACTTCACGACGCAATTCCACCATCTCGCGATACAGTCGAATGGCCTCGGGAAGGTTTTTGTCGTGGATTGCAACAACCGCCAACTGTCCCACCGAAGCAGAGTAAGCAAGGCGTGTCTGGGCCGGCTCATTGCGGTAACGAATTGCATGGAGCCTATAGGATTCCCTGGCGTGGGGCGAGCCTTTGGCGAAATCCCGTACTGAAATGAGGCGAAATGCAAGCTCCTGATGGATTTCACTGAGCCGCTTGAGAGCTTGCTTTGAAGTAGGTTCGGCGTCGTAGACTTCTTTGTTGAGCGCCTGTGAGCGCGAGAGCATTTCCAGGCCAGGACCAGTTTGCTTGAGTGCAAAGCGAGGGGAGGCAGCACTCTTGAGCATGTAAGCCAGCTTGGCTTTTTGAGCAGTGTTGATTGGGTTGGTGGTTGCCAACTGGATGGCTTCATCGAAAAGAGGAATTGAAGCTTCGGGTTGGTTTCGCAGTGCCTTGGCGGAGCCCAGGCTATTGAGAGAATCCGCAAGCAGAGCGCGAGCCGCGGCCGAGTCGGGAGACTGGGATACGGCACGACGGCTAACCTGCACAGCGCGATTCGAAAGCGATTCCGCTTTGGCAGAATCGCCCATGGTGCGATCGGAAAGATCCTTGCCAGCAATAGCCGCCAAACGCAAATAGCCACGCACTACATCGAGCTGGACTTCCAGATTGGCTCGCGGATCTGAAGAGATTGCGTCCAGGTATTCCATCGAACTATCGGTAATCAACTTGGAGGCAGCCAATGAGCCAGGCAGCGGATCCACTACATCGTGGATCTCGAACATGAGTTTGGAGGCGAGACGGCGCACCTGTTCGAACCGTTTTGTTGCGAGGCGAGACTCCAGCACGGCCCAGGTAGTGGTGCCAACCAGGGTAAGGATAGCAAGGGCGGATGCAGCAACGGCCAGCCGGTGCCGCCGGATAAACTTCCCGGTTCGATAAGCCCAGGTAGGCACCTGCGCAGACACCGGCTCCTGATTGAGAAAGCGCTCCACGTCATTTGCCAGCTCAGAAGCCGACGGATATCGCTCCGAGGGAAGCCGTCGCAAAGCCTTCTGGGCTATCGCCGAAAGGTCGCCGGCAAAGGGCAACTGCGGCAGTGCATCACGCTGGACTTCGGCCACAAGCTCAGCCGTAGATAGCGTGTTGAGCTGCCTGGGAGGACGCCCGGAAACCAGTTCACAAAGCAGGGCCCCAAGCGAGTAAACATCAGATGCGGTTGTGACGGCTCCGCCGAGGATCTGCTCAGGGCTTGCGTAATCGGGAGTGTAGGCACGAATGCCGTGGGTTTGATTCAGAGCCGCATCAGAGCGAAGCAGCTTGGCAATACCAAAGTCGAGAAGCTTCGCAGTGCCATCAGCAGTAACTAGAATGTTGGCGGGTTTGAGATCGCGATGAACCACAAGGCTCTGGTGAGAGAACTGCACAGCCCGGCAAATCGAAAGAAAAAGCCGAAGCTTCTGATCGAGATTCAGATTCGCCGCGTACTGCGGGCAAGGCACGCCATCGACATACTCCATCACCAGAAAGCGAAAGCCGGAAGCGGTTGAGCCGGAATCAAGAAGCCGGGCAATGTTCGGATGTTCGAGGCCCGCAAGGATCTGAGTTTCCGATGTCTGCAGATTCTGATCCGGGTGCAGGAGCAGAATTTTGATCGCCACCAGTTTCTCAAAATCACCATCGCGGCGGCGGCCCTTGTAGACAACACTCATACCGCCTCGGCCAATTTCTGTGATCGCCTCATAGCTACCAAATGCATGGCCGCTAAAGTTGAGCGTGGGCGGGGCCAGAAAGTCGGCAGCTTCAGCCTCGGCCGCCAGTAAACGGGAGAGTTCATCGTGCAGTACTGGATGGCCTGCACATTCACGCGTCACAAAAGCGAGTCGCTCGGCGGCGGGCAGTTCTATCGCCTGCGCAAAGAGGCTTTCCAGGCGAGACCATGTGGAGCCGGAATGCGCGTCATCGGGAAGTGGGTGCTGGGTTGCCATACGGATCGACTTCAACAATCTAGCCGATCTAACTCACAAAATGCGAGGACTAATTCAAAAAAAGATTCTTCGCTTTTTGTTGATACTTTTCATCCCTAAAATCCGAGTTGCATCTAGAAGGCACACCACTCATGATCTTCAGAATACTCATCCCTTTTCTTTTCTCCAGCACTCTTGCCATAGCACAAGGTACTGGATTCGGAGTCAATATCAGCGCATCAAACGGCACCGCACTCAAAGTCTGCATACCCTTGCCGCCCGCCCCTACAATTGCTTGTCCCTACTCACCTGGAACAGAATTGCTTACCGTAAGAGGCGGCGTGTCCCTGCCACTGGGAGCGAACCAGAACGATTACCTTCTATTAGTACAGGGCCAGGCAACTCCCTTCACTGCCGGTGGTGCTATCCCCAATACATTCACATTCATCAAGGACGTGCCGATGGGGCCAACGATTACCCCGCCCGGCGGTTGGTCCTTCTGGGCTTACTCAACTTACTTCACAGACTTTGATCGCATCACCAAACCGCTGATCGCCGAACTGGTGCTCAAGAGCACCAACGAAGTGGTGGCACGCGATCGAATCATCCTGATCGACAAGCGCTCCAACCCAAACATGCAGGAATCCTTTACGGGAAATGTGATCGCAGAATCACTCGGCAACGAACTCACCGCACAAGGCCTCGACAAGCTGGAAGCACTGCATCGGGCCAGCATGCCGCAGCCGTCTTTAGCCACTTTCAACTCGTCTCTCACAACCGCTTTTCGCGGAATGAACTCAACGATAAGCATGAATACCAATGTCGGAAACACCCCTACCCCCGGCAACCTGACACCCAAAGCTTGCATGCCTCTCAGCGCCGCCCCCGGCCAACTTAAGAGTCTTCCTGCCTACACTGGGTTCCTGGCAGAGGTGAACTTCGCGTATGCGTCTTACGAGGCGGCGCGGCAAATGCTCCAAAACGGCGC
>CANGVB010000441.1 GCA_947456995.1 Bryobacteraceae bacterium
CGGCTCCGGTTTCTTTTGATAGGCGGCTCATAACCGCGCGGCCGTTGGGAACTCCGAAGCCTCCGCTGTAGAAGCTGGAATCGGTGAAGTAGATCGTGTAGACGAGGGTGTCGGCGCGGAGGGCGGCTTCGATGGCCATCGGGAGAGTATGGTCGCTTGAGGAATCGACCCCGTCTGAGAGGACGATCAGGGCTTTGCGGCCGGATTCCATCTTCATGAGTTCTGCGCCCGAGGCTACGGCGTCGAAGAGGGAGGTGCCAGAACCGCCGGAGGCGCGGAGGTCTTTTCGGGTGGGGGTGTCGATGTCGTTGAGTGTGGTTTCGAGTTGGGAGCGGCTGGTGCTGAAGCCGAGGCGGACGCGGGCGAGGGTGTCGAACTGGATGAGGAAGATTTTGTCGAGTTTTTCTCTTAAGACCGTGTCGAGGAAGCGGTAGGCGGCGGCGCGTTCTGCCGGGATTACTTTTTCCTGGCTCATGCTGGTGTCGATCAGGAGGCCGAGGCGAAGCGGGAGGTCTGATTGCTGGGCGAAGTAGGTGATCTTCTGGGGTTTGTTGGTTTCTGAGAGTAGGAAATCTTCTTGCGTGAGGGTCTGGACGAGGTTGCCCTGTTTGTCGCGGACGGTGGCGAGGAGGTTGATGACGTTGACGCCGGTGGAGAAGGTGACGTCTTGCGCCAGGAGGGCCGAGGATTGGAAGAGGAGGGCGCGGCGGGACAACATCTGCCTCTATGATGCCCGAGTTTGAGAAGATTGAGGTGGATCATGCTGCGCGGACTTACAGTTGCGGCTCTTGCGCTTGGCCTTGCCGGTTGGGGGGCGGGGGCGACGAAGAAGCCTGCGGTTAGAAAGTCTGTTATCGCTGCAGCGAAGAAGGCCAAGAAGAAGACTGTTGCTTCCAAGCGGCGGGTGGTGGCGCCCAAGGCTCCTGTGGTGAGCGCCAAGGTTAAGGAAGCGTCGAAGGAGTACGTGGCCGATGCGATGGATGCCATTGCGGCGGCTGCCGTAGAAAACTCTGCGGCGCTGGTGCCTTTTTTTGAGCAGCTTTGGCAGCTCGAACAGGCTGGCGGGGCGGCCAAGAGCTTGCATGTACTGCAATACGGGGATTCGCATACGGCCAGCGACGATTGGGCCAATCAGTTGCGGACGATGTTTCAGTTGCGCTTTGGCAATGGTGGGGCGGGCTATAGCATGGCGGGGCGGCCTTTTCAGGGCTATCGGCGATTTGATGTGAAGACCTGGCAGAGTACACGCTGGGAAACCGAGGGTCTGCTTACCAAAGGTACTGACGGTTATTACGGCTTGGGTGGGACCTCGATCACCACCGAGCGGGCGGGCGAGATGATTTATCTCGATGCCGATGGGGACAAGGCAGAACTGTACTATCTGAAGCAACCAGGTGGCGGGAGCTTTCGGGTTTTTGTGGATGGGGCTGAAGTTTCGACCGTCGATACAAACGGGCCGCTGGGGCCGGGCTACTGGAATATGAGCGTGCCGGAAGGTTTGAAGCGGTTTACGGTGGAGACGGTGACGAGTGCGCCGGTGAAGTTGTTTGGATGGGTGACCGAGCGCAATCGGGGCTTGACGTGGGAGACGCTGGGGATCAACGGGGCGCAGGCGAATGTGAGTTTGCGGTGGGAAGAAGGACAGTTGCGTGAGCATCTGGAGAAACGAAATCCGGGGCTGATTGTCTTTGCCTATGGAACGAATGAGGCAGGGCAGAGGGATTGGACTGCGGAATCGTACCGGACGATGTTTCGGGAAGTGCTGCTGCGGTACCGGGCGATGGCGCCGGGGGCCAGCTTTTTGATTGTCGGCCCGCCTGACCGGGCGCAACGGGTGAACCGCGTGTGGGGCCCGCTGCCGAAGCTGGACATGATTTGTGAGGTGCAGCGCGAGGTTGCACTGGAAGTTGGAGCCGCGTTCTGGGATCTGCGTGAGCGGATGGGCGGCGATGGCGCGATGAAGCGCTGGGTTTATGCCGGGTTTGCGCAGGGTGATTTTGTACACCTGACAGGCCCTGGTTACCGGCTGGTAGGTGAGACGCTGTATAAGGACCTGATCGCACACTACGAAGAATTCAGGAAGATCCGTCAGAAGATCTTCAGCGAGGGGAATGGAAACAACGATGAAGCAAAAGAGAATTACTGAAATCCTGTCTGAGATTGCAGGCAAGCCAATCAACATCGGAACCGATGAGAGCCTGTTTGACAGCGGGCTGCTGGACAGCTTTGGGCTGACGGATTTGATTACCAAGCTTGAGAAGGAATACGACATCAGTGTTCCCGATGGGGATCTGAATCCACGGAAGTTCGATACGATCGACCGGATTACCGAGTACGTGGAGGCGAGGACTTAAGCGATGGCATTTCTGCGCGGGTTTGGGAAGTATCTGCCCGAGCGAGTGGTTGGCAATGTCGAGATGGGGGCGCTGCTCGGTGCAGAGCCCGACTGGATTCGCGAGATGTCTGGTATCGAGACGCGCCGCTTTGCGCGTGAGGATGAGAGCGTGGCGTCGATGGCCGTGGCGGCTGGAGTGGATGCTCTCGCGAGGAGTGGTGTGGCGGCGACGGAGCTGGGGCTGATTCTTGTGTCGAGCGGCAGCGGGGAGCGTCGATTCCCGGGGCCGGCGAGCGAGGTGCAGTTTCGGCTGGGCGCGCCGCAGGCGATTGCGATGGATGTGCCGATGGCGAGCGCCGGGGCGCTGTTTGCAATGGCGCAAGCTTTCGAGTGGGCTCCACGGGTGGGTAAGGTGCTGGTGGTGGCGGCTGAAAAGATGAGCGTGCCCGTGATGACCGAGCCCCGTGAGAAGGGGACGGCCATGCTGTTTGGAGATGGGGCCGGGGCTTGTGTTGTGGATCGTGACCAGGGTTTCGCGCGGATGGTGGATTTTGAGCTGGGGACAGATGGGTCTGCGGCTGATGAGTTGAAGCTTGAGTTTGGGTCGCCTGTGCAGATGAATGGGCGAATGGTGATTATGCATGCGGCTCGTAAGGTGCCGGCGGCAATTGCTACGCTGCTTGCACGGCGTGGAGTGGCGGCGGCGGATGTGCGGGTGTTTCTAATGCATCAGGCGAATGCGAATCTGCTCGCCAAGATTGCACAGACGGTGGGGGTGGATGTGTCGAAGTTTTATAGCAACATTGCGCGCTACGGGAATACGAGTTCGGCGTCGATGTTGATTGCGGCGAGCGAGTGGGATGGGGCTTGGGACGGGCCTGTTGTCTTTGCGGCCTTTGGGGCGGGTTTTCAATGGGGAGCGATGATGGTGGAAGGAGCATAAAGATGCCAGAACTGATTGCAGGGCCAACGACGATTCCGGTGCCGGGTGGCAAGCGGATTGATGAATATGTAGGCAGGGTGAACACGAAGGAAGAACGCCTCAGTGTGGCCCATATGCGCAGCCCGAGTGGGTGGAGCGAACCGGGGCAGACACCGCAGTTTGACGAGTGGACAGTGGTGTTGCGCGGGACGATGCGGGTTGAGCACAAAGACGGCGTGATGGAAGTAAATGCGGGGCAGGCGGTGAAGACTTTGGCAGGGGAATGGATTCGCTATTCGACGCCTGGGGCGGAGGGTTGTGAGTACATTGCGATCTGTCTGCCGGCCTTCAGCATCGACACTGTTCTTCGAGATGAGTAGAGTGGAAGCATGAAGCAGAAAGTGCTGTACGGACTCGGCGCGTTATTGCTGACAGTGCTGGTGGGCCTGCTGGTTTGGCAGGGCAGCTTCAGCCTGGGCGATGTTACGCCGGATGGGCCGCAGCAGGTTACGATCTTCTGGGCTGTTTCGACACTGGTGTTTTTGCTTACGGTGTTGATCGGGTTTCTGCTCTTTCGCAGCTTCATCAAGATTTTTCTGGAGCGGCAGCAGAATCGCGAAGGGTCGCGATTGCGCACCAAGATGCTGGTGGCAGCGCTTGGGATTACGATTCTGCCGGTGTTTTTCTTTGCCGTGTTCAGCGTTTATGTATTGAACCGGAATCTGGACAAGTGGTTCAGCCGGCCGGCGGTGAACGCGAATACGACTCTGGTGGGCATGACGATGGCGCTGGAGCGTGGTGCTGAGGGTGAGGCGAAGGCGCAGGCGGAGTTGCTGGCGAGCCGCCCTGAGGTGGCGGAATATGCGCGCGGAAACAAGAGCCTGAAGCCGGTGTTGCAGCAGTTTTGTGTGGCAAAAGAGATTGCCGAAGCGCAACTGGAGGCCAAAGACGGAGGGCGGTTGCCGCTTTGTTCTACCAATCGAACTTCAACA
>CANGVB010000442.1 GCA_947456995.1 Bryobacteraceae bacterium
CCACAGATCACCAGCAGAAAGACCTTCACGTTGCCAAGGAAAGAAACAAAACTCAGCGCAAAGGCGGCTTCCGTTTCAGTTCGCGTCTGTACCGGTGCGTTCTTGAACATCTCATCCACATCGCGCTGCACGGCACTGACTTCTTCTTTTGACCGGGCCAGTATGTTGAATGTGCCAGCGAAATCGCGACGGCCTGCGGGCAGGCTTTGGTAGAGATACTCGATGTTGAAGAAGAGGGTCTCATCGGCGAAGGGATCTTCAAAAATCCCGCGTACCATCAGCTCTTTGTCTCCGGGGAAGATATCGCCTTTCAGGGTGAGTCGCTCGCCGAGCTTGATGCCAAGCTTGTCAGCCAATCTTTTGCCCACCAGACAAGCTGTACGCTCTTTCAGAAAGGCCTGTTTTTGGTCTTCTGGCAGGACAAGTTCTGTTTGCACTTTGAAGAAATCTTCGGGCTCCACGGCGAATCTGGCGAAGTTGTTTCGCTGGTCTGCAGCCTGATCCTTGTACGTCCCGCCAAACCACATCGAGATGTACAAATCCTGTACGCCGGGAACCGTCTTGATCTTTTGTTTGTAGGAAGCCGGCATGATCACCGTGAGTGAGATGCGGTTGCGGGTGATCAAGCGCAGGGCTTGCGATGGAGTTGGGTCTTCGAAATACAAAGCGTTGTACATCGCAAAGAGAACACCCAACAATGTGAAGGACATCGTTACCGAAAGGATGGTCAGGATGCTGCGCCGTTTGCTTCGAAGCGAATTCTTGAAGATCAATGGCAGTAATCGCAGCATGCTCTCAAGTGTAAACGCAAAATCTTCGCTATTTGTTCGCAGAATCTAGATCGTCCCAGCCACCCCAAGCTTTGGTCCAACCATTGGTCTTGTACCTCCAGAAGAGGTGCAAGGCCAGCCCCAATAAAAATGCTGCCGCGATGCAGACGCCAAAGTAAGGGGCCTGCCAGTAATTCCAGGCTGTAAAGAGAATCACCGCCCATTTGATGAAGCGGAACCAAAGCGGCTGCCCTTTTCGGGAAAACGCGACGTTGAGTTCTCGACGAATCCAAGGCTTCACGCTCTCATTAGATTTCACCGGCGGGGAATTTACAATGGTCGATTTTTGCGCGTCATTTGGTTGTAGTCTGTTAGACACTCCCAAGGATTTTTGAATGAGCGTTAAACACACACCCTACGTACCTGAACACATGAAGATGAAAGAGTTCTCCTGGGCCGCGCTCGCCCTGGGGCTCGTGATGACCGTCATCCTCGGTGCTGCCAATGCGTACCTGGGGCTGCGGGCTGGCATTACTATTGCGGCTACATATCCCGCCGCCGTTATCGGCATGGCCGTCATACGCATGTGGCGTGGCACGATTCTTGAAGAAAACATCGCCCGCACGGCGGGTTCAATTGGCGAAAGCGTCGCGGCAGGTGCCATCTTCACCCTTCCTGCCTTTGTTATCGCCAAGGTCTGGCCCAGCTTCAGCGGGCCGGAGGCGTACTGGAAGTCCACCGTTTTGATGATCATCGGCAGTCTTCTGGGTGTGCTCTTTGTCAGCCTGGTGCGCCGGGCCCTCGTTGAAGACCCCGAGTTGCCCTTCCCGGAATCGGTGGCTGCCAGTGAGATCCACAAGGCTGGCCAGCAAGGCTCTGGTGCTGCCAACTTCCTGTTCTGGAATATTGGCACAGGCGGACTGGTATACCTTATGGGCGTTTTCAAGTTTTTCGCCGTCGACAAGGAGTTCTTCATCCATGTCGGCCAGCTTGGCAAAAGCCTTTTGCGCCTCGGCCCGGCAGGTAGCACGCAGACTGTGCCCGTCGGGGCTACTTCGATGGTTGCGGGGCCTACGGTTAGCCCTGCCTACCTTGGTGTCGGTTACATCATTGGCCCCAAACTCGCCGCCCTGCAATTCTCCGGTGGCGTTATCGCTTGGGGCATCTTTGTGCCGCTGCTCCTTTACATCCTTGGCCCGAACATCCAGCAATATCTGCCGGCCAATTCAACCGATGAAAGCTGGGCCGGACTAGCCAATGCCGTCTGGCGCTATATCGTCCGCCCAATTGCGATTGGCGGCATGCTTGTGGGTGCGGCGTTTACGATGTTCAAGATGCGCAAGAACCTTTCGGTAGGCCTGCAGCGCGCTTTTGGTGAACTCACCGGCCCCAAGGTGGACCTCGAAAAGCTGAACCGCACTGAGCGCTACATGAGCTCGAAAGTTGTGCTGATGCTGATCGGCGTACTCTTCGCCGTCATGTGCGTCCTCTACACATATCTGGCAGACTCGATTGGCGGCGGCATCACGGCAGCGATCGTCATGATTGTTGTCGGCTTCTTCTTTGCCACAATCTCTGGTTTTCTTGTCGGTGTTATTGGTTCTTCAAACAACCCGATCTCGGGGCTTACGCTCTCGACACTGATCATCGCCGCGCTGCTCATGGTGGCTCTTGGTGTGACGGGGCCGCAAGGCGTCACGGCTGTCCTTGGTGTTGCCAGCGTTGTTTGCGTCAGCTCAGCCGTGGCTGGCGAGCTGCTCCAAGACTTCAAAGTAGGTTGGTTGCTCGGTGGGACTCCCCGTACGATCCAGTTGGTGGAACTTGTCGCTGTGATCGTAGCCAGTGCAGCCATGTACTGGCCCCTGTGGATTTTGAACGAAGGCAACCTCAAGGCTGGCGGCCTCGGCTTTGGCGATAAAGCGCTTCCTGCGCCGCAAGCTGGCTTGATGGCTTCGCTTGCCCAGGGCATCGTTGGCGGAGAGATGGCCTGGCCGCTGATTCTGGTTGGGATTGCGTTTGGCGTCGCCCTCATCATGGTTCAGGTGAAGAGCCCGATGCTGGTAAGCGTCGGAATGTACCTGCCCTTCGCTACAACGTTTTCGATCTTCATCGGTGGCCTGCTGCGCTGGCTCAGCGATACGATCGCCGAACGCCGCGGGTTGAACGAAGCGCAACGCGCCCGGGTGGAAAACGCTGGCGTTCTGGTTTCTTCCGGCTTGATCGCCGGCGAAGCACTTTGCGGCCTGATCACGGCCTACCTCGCCTGGCAGGAAATCAAAACCTGGGAATTCACGCCAGACCCCAGCTTCGCACTCGGCCTCGTCGTAATTGGCCTGCTGGGGCTGCTTTTGATCCGAATTCCGCTTGGTGCCGCAGGGAGGCCTGAAGATCCTGCACCTCCGACAGCTATGATGTAGAGTTGACACGAATTTCTACTACGCATCCCCTGCCCAGTGGCACCAACTGGTCCACCATCTACACTGGTGTGGCCCTCACGACCATGGCGACGCTGCTGCTTGAGCTCACTCTCACGCGCATCTATAGCGTCATTTTCTACTATCACTTTGCCTTTCTCGCGATCTCGGTGGCCCTTTTCGGCCTCGGCGCAGGCGGCGTTTTCTCTTATGTTGTTAGCGGCTGGTCAGGCACGCTCTACCAGAAGCTTGGCCGTCTGGCGGCATTTAATAGCATTTCCGTAATTGCATCGCTGGTCTTTTTGCTCACCCGGCAGGGCACCCCTGGCAACCTCGAACTCGTTGTAATTTATTTCTTCTCGGCCCTGCCATTCCTTCTGGCTGGCGCAATCGTCTCGCTGGTGATCTCCGAAACAATTGACCGCATCGAACGTGTCTATTTCTTTGATCTACTGGGTGCCGCCGCTGGCTGCCTTTTGCTCATCCCTCTTCTCGACACCTTCGGCGGCCCTAATACCGTTATCGCCGTCGCAGTTTTGTTTGCCGCCACCTCGGCGATTTGGTACAACCTGGCCAAACAACACAGCGGTCGCGTAGCTGCAGTTGCACTGGCCCTCGCTCTAACAGCCCTCTTCGTGTTCAACATGCGGCTCGACTGGATCGACATCCGTTACGCCAAGGGCATGACCCTCGCCAACGAAACCTTCGTCAAATGGAATAGCTTCTCCCGAATCGCGGTCTCGAAAGAAGGCGGCACAAATCTCCCCAACATTGTCATCGACGCCGACGCTGCAACCGGTATCTTCACCCAGGATCACGACAAGCTCAGCGACGAATCGCGCAAGAGCATCCTCAAGGGCGGCCCTGCGCTGGCCTATAAACTGAAGCCCGGCGCCAAGGCCCTCATCATCGGGCCCGGCGGCGGTTGGGACGTTTCTCGCGCCCTCGTCAGTGGCAGCAAAGACATCACTGGTGTGGAGATCAACCCGATCATCGCCACCACTGTGATGAGGGAAAAATTCCCGAATCTCAGCCACAACCTTTACTTGCGCCCGGAGATCC
>CANGVB010000443.1 GCA_947456995.1 Bryobacteraceae bacterium
CCAGGCTCTCAGCCGCCACTTCGAGGACAAGAAACGCGGCACCGTCAAAGCGGTAGACAACGTCAGCTTCTCTGTTGGCAAAGGCGAGATTTTCGGCCTTCTTGGCCCAAACGGAGCCGGCAAAAGCACCACCCTCCGCCTCATCTCAACTTTGCTCAAGCCCACCTCAGGCACTGCCACAATCAACGGCTTCAATATCACCTCAAACCCCGCTGATGTCCGCCGCCAGATCGGATTCCTCACCGGCGACATGGGCCTCTACGCCCGCCTCACCCCGCGAGAAATCCTCCAGTTCTTCGGCCGTCTCGCCGAAGTCCCCGAACAAGACCTCAATCGCCGCACGAGCGAACTCATTGAGCGACTCGACATGAAAGACTTCGCCGATACCCGCGCCGACAAGCTCTCCAGCGGCATGAAACAAAAGACTGCCATCGCCCGCACCCTCGTCCACGATCCGCCCGTCCTCATCCTCGACGAGCCCACCGCCACCCTCGACCTCCCCACCGCCCGCGTCATTGAAGCCAGCATCCTTGAGGCCAAGCGCATGGGCAAATGTATCGTCTACTCCACCCACATCATGGAAGAAGCCGAATACCTCTGCGATCGTATCGCCGTAATCAACCACGGCCAGCTCAAGATCTCCGGCACCATGGACGAGCTCCGTGCCGCAACTGGCAAACAACGCCTTCGCGAAATCTTTCTCGAACTCCTTGAACTCCCGAGCGCCGCATGAACCCCAGCGTAATCTTCACTGTCCTCAAAAAAGAAATCCTCGACCTCCTCAGAGACCGCCGCACCCTGATGAGCATGGTCATCCTTCCGGTCGTCGTCTTCCCACTCGTCTTCGCAGTCATGGGGCGCTTCATGGGCGATGCCGAAAAGAAAGCCGCCACCGAAGCCACCACCGTCGCCATCATCAAAGACAGCATCCCCGCCGCCTTTAACCCAGTGATCACCCGCAGTGGCCTCAAGATCATCGAGGTGGAGAACGTCGCAACTGCTGTTGAGAACAAGACCGCAGCCACCGGAATTTCTGTCTCCCCCGACGGCAAACTCGTCAGTGTCTACGCCGAAGGCACCCGCCAGTCCAGCGGCCTTGCTGCCGAGAAACTCCGCACCGCTCTCAACGAATACCGCGACTTGCTAGTGCTCGAAAAGCTAAGAACCGCCAACCTCGACGCAAGCGTCCTCAAGCCCTTCACCGTCAAACGCGAAAACGTCGCCAGCGAACGCAAAATGGGAGGCTTCCTCCTCGGCAGCATGCTCGGCTACGTGGTCATCCTCCTGATGTTCTCAGGGGGCATGTACCCCTCGATCGATATGGCCGCCGGCGAGAAAGAGCGTAAGACGCTGGAAGCCCTGATCGCCAGCCCCGCCCGCCGCACCGATATTGTCCTGGGCAAAATCCTGGCCTGTGTCACCGCCATTTACGCCACCGCATTGCTCACCACCGGCAGTTTGTTCCTCAGTCTCAAACGCGGCGGCATTGAAATGAAAGGCATGGAGAAAATGCTGGGCAATGTTCCAACCGACCCGCAAACCATCGGCCTGATGCTCCTCACCCTGCTGCCCGTAGCCGTCATGGCCGGCGCCTTGATGCTCGCGATTTCCCTGATGGCCCGCAGCTTCAAAGAAGCGCAGAGCTATCTCACTCCGCTCATCATGCTAGTGATCTTCCCATCGCTCCTCGGCGGCCTGCCTGGCATGGAACTCACTCCTGTCCTGAGTCTGATTCCGATCTTCAACTCAAGCCAGCTGCTGAAGGCAATCCTTCAGGGAGACGTCCCGATGCTGTCCTTTGCCATCACCAACGTTGCGAACATCGTTTACGCGATCATCTGCTTCATCTTCGCCGTCCGCAGCTTCAACAACGAGAGCGTATTGTTTCGAACTTAGCGAGTCGGGCTAATCTTCAGGTTGCGAAACTGGGCCGTCTCGAAAAACGAACCCAAACCAATCTTCCCGGAGGTCAGAGAAACGTCTACCGCGTCAAGCGACGGAAACTTCTGGCCTCCCACCTCCACCACAATCCTGCCAGTATTCGCGTCATAGACCATCTTCACCTTCGTCCAGGCCGTCGTCGGCAAGCTGCCTGCCCCGATTCCCTTCGAGATCCTCGACCGGTCAGAACCATAAACATGGAAGATCCCGTTGTGCACGATCTGCTTCTCAGGCGAATCCACACTCAGGTGGACGTAGTTGAAGTGAGACGAATCCTTCCAGTTGTAAACCAGAATCAGACTGCCGCTATCCCGCATCACCTCACACTCTAAGGTAAACGACCCAAAATCTTGCCCCTCAAGTAAGGCATACTGAATTGGGTATCTTGGATTTGCCTCCTGTGGCCTCGCCGCCAGCATCGTCAAGGTACCATCACGGTAGACCCACTCTACGGCGTTCGGTACCCGCCATTTCTGTCCAAAGGCGTCAATGGTGTCGGAAGCGAGCGCGAAGAGTAGGAAAATTGGAAGCACCCTACTAAAATAAGAGATTTGATGGACCTTGAACAGCAATTGGTGAAAATGCGTGAGGACTGGGACGCCCGTGCTCGCGAAAACGCCAAACATTACGTACAAACTGCCCAGACCGAATGGTCGGACGAAGAGTTCTATGCCTCCGGTGAACAGACCGTAAGCGAAGAGATCCGCACTGACATGACCAACATCTGCCAGGGAAAAGACCCCAAACAGATGCGAGTCCTCGAAATCGGCTGTGGAGCCGGTCGCGTCACCCGCGCCCTCGCCAACCTCTTCGGAGAAGTCTACGCTGTCGACATTTCAGAAGAAATGATTGCTCAAGCCAAACAAGGCCTCCGCAACCACCCCAACGCCCACGTCTTCTGCAATAACGGTACAGACCTCAAGGTGCTGCCCGATATCGGCTACGATTTCGCCTTCTCGACGATCGTCTTCCAGCACATCCCCTCAAAGGCAGTGATCGAGACCTACGTTAAGGAAGTCAGCCGTCTGCTCCGGCCCGGTTCTCTCTTCAAGTTCCAGGTGCAAGGCTACACCGGCTGCGATACCAATCCAGACGACACCTGGGTTGGCGCCAGCTACAGCGATGAAGAAGCCAAAGAGATGGCAGAGCGCTGCGGCTTTGAGCCCCGCTATCGCCACGGCGCCGGCGAACAATACTTCTGGCTCTGGTTTTTCAAGATCTAATGTCGAAGGACTTCCATTTCGCTCCTCCTCCGGAGCAAATCGGCAGAGTCCTGGCTGCCTCCACCACACTAAGAAAGAACCGGGTATGGCTGCAATACCTCTCCAGTTTGGGGATTCCATTTCAGCATTCTCTCGGCTATCTCGGTGAGAATGGTGTTGCCTGCTTTGAGTGCGATCGCAACCCTGGGAGGCTCGTCCGGCGCGAAGTTCTGGTCTTTGCCGAGGCTGCCAGCCTTTATCGAAGGCGTAGCAATGAAGGGGTCTTTGAATTCCTTTGGAAAGACCCACTCGACAGACTTCTCTTTCGCTTTAACGATCAAAAGCTCTTCGATTTGCTGAAGGCTGCCGAAGATGCCTGGACGAAACGTCTTCTCAATCATGCCTCCGAGACTCTGGATCGAGGGGGCAGTATCGAGTTCCCTATTTTGGGACAAGGCGTCCTTCGGCTTGACCTGACTCGCCTGAGCTGGGGCAATCTGATTCTCCACCCCGGCGATTTCAAGTTCTTTTGCCGGGATCATCTGGGCTTTGAGCTGCATCCCAGCTATGCGGGAGAAAGCAAAGGATTCACTCCTCTGAAGGCAAGGTCAGAAGCGGTTGCGAATCTGGAGGCCTTGACGCAGCTTTTGATCCACGTCTTTGGCCTCCCACTCACAGACTTCCCTACTGAACAACGTAAGGCCAGTAGTTAACCAGTTTGAATCCGAAGCGGCTGACCAGCAGCCAGACAACTCCGGCCCCTGCAGCAGCAAAGCCGGCCAGAAGCATCAGAAGGATATGCCAGGGGAATCGCTTGCCCTCGCGTGACAATACCAGCAGGTAGCCGGCAAAGACGCCCACGAAGTAGAGCAGAATCATCGGCACGGCGAAGATCAGCAGGTTCACGATGTCCGGCGTTGGCGTGATAAAGGCCGCCAGAACCGTGATTGCCAGAATCGCGTAACGCGAGTGCTCAATCAGGAAGCCCGGAGTTACCACACGCAGCATCGTCAAAAAGAAGATCAATACAGGCAACTCGAAGGTAACGCCGATGCCCAGCATGACATTCACGAAAAGGTCGAAATAGTCGAC
>CANGVB010000444.1 GCA_947456995.1 Bryobacteraceae bacterium
GGTGAAGATCATCGCCTGCAGCACGTTTACCATCTGGGCAATGTTCGCCATCTTGACGCGGTCTCCGTGCTTGACGAAAAGGTTGATGTTGAGGGCAGCAATCAGAGCATCCTGCAGGGTGTTTTGCTGTTGCAGGAAGCCACGGTTGGTGCCGGGTTCGGGGTCGTACCAGGAACCCCATTCATCCACCCCCAGCCAGACGCGCTTGTTCGGATCGTACTTGTCCATGATGGCCTTATGCCGCACGATAAACTCATCGAGCTTGAGGCTTGCTGCCAATGTCTTAGCCCAGGCGGCTTCATCAAAGCCATAAGCAGGGCCCTTCTTGGCCCAGGTTCCTGGCAACGTGTAGTAGTGAAGACCGATGCCATCAAACTGCTTTCCGGCGTCGCGCATCATCACTTCAGTCCAGTGATAGTCGGAGTCGGATGGCCCACTGGCCATCTTCATGATCTTCACGCCTTCAGGCACCTTGATAAACGTTGAATAGCGACGCGTAACGTCGGCGGCATACTCAGCCCGCATGTTGCCGCCGCAACCCCAGAGCTCATTGCCGAGCCCAAAGTAGGGCACCTTCCACGGAGCCTTCCGGCCGTTAGCTGCGCGCTCATCGGCTAGGGTACCTGCCGGTGAGGTCATGTACTCGACCCACTCGGCCATCTCTCGAGGCGAGCCATTGCCAACGTTGCCGCTGACATAGGCTTCTGCGCCTACCAGCTCAGCAAAGTCCATAAACTCATGAGTGCCGAAGGTGTTGGGTTCGGTCACGCCTCCCCAATGCGTGTTGATCTTGACGGGGCGCTTCGAGCGAGGGCCCACACCTTCGCGCCAATTGTACTCATCAGCGAAGCATCCGCCGGGCCAGCGGATCACCGGCACCTTCAGGTCGCGCAAAGCCTGAAGTACATCGTTTCGATAGCCTCGGGTGTTGGGGATCTTCGAGTCTTCTCCCACCCAGATGCCACCGTAAATCCCGTAGCCGAGGTGTTCTGCAAATTGTCCAAAGATCTGGCGGTTTACCTGATAGCCGGGCTTGTCGGCTCGGATCACCAGTTCGGCGCTGAGAGGAGTCTGGGCGGAGGCTGCGAGGGAGATCCCAACGAGCAAAGCAACTGCGTAGATGGATGACATAGATGTGCTCCTAGAATTTATCAGGATTCAAAGCTTACGCTTTTTAGAATGCGGTCGGCGTAGTCGACGGCAAAGCGCATGGAAGGCGGATCGGACGTGACGCGGGCGCGAAGCATTGCTGAATCGTTTGCCCAATCAACCATCATATGAATCTGCTCGATGGGCTCGTCGTTGACGGCGATGTTGCGCACGGCGAGGGCCGAGATACCGTCGTTTGCGAAGCGAATGAACTCGGGCTCAGGGTAGCTTTGTTCCGCCTCAGACTGGAACTCGTCGAGAATCTGATCGATACTGCGGCCGTCTTTGGGGATGATGCTGAGGTTGATCTGAATCTTCCCATCGGGGTCGAGAACCATAGTTCGCTTGCCGTCGTCGATGACATGCCAGCCAAGAGCTACCTGAATCAAAGCCTGGACGGCCGCCGCGCCCAGTTTGGCAGTCTTGGCTGCTGTGTCCACTTCGATCACGTTCGGCACAAAGCCAACTCCCTGATCACGGAGCCGCGAGTTGACTGGATGCTCGGGGTCGAGGGTGGTTGCGTCGTCTGACTTGGCGTAGAAGCCCAGGTCTTCGTCTGTGAATTCTTTAGCAGGGCCAGGGCCGATCGCTACGGTCTGACCCTGCAGCTTGTCGAGTACAAAGCTGTCGAGTGCGGCTTGCCAGACGGACTCCATAGCGGAACTGATTGCTTCCGGCGCCAGAAGCCCGACATAGACGAGCCGTCCGCCGTCTTCGAAGAAGGCAAATCGGAATTCCAGCAAGGTGCCGTCCTGCTCTTGCCGGCCGATGCCTGTCAAGCCCTGGACATTGCCGATCGAGGCAGGGCTGAAGGAGGTAGGACGAATGCCCTGCGAATCAAGCAGGTAAAGACTCCAGTCCTGGACCGTACCATTTTCAAAGCCAGGCCGGGCGGCGATGGACATCATGACGGCCGCCCACGGCGTCGCCGCGATCATCAGCGGAAAGAACTTCTCTGGTGCGCTGAAATCAACTTCCTCGTCTGGGAGCTCGATGACATTCCAGTCGCGGGGAAGGGAGATACTAAAATCCAATTGAGCAATCCGGGCGGGGACGTTCACCCGGACGAGATCGAGCGGTTCAGGCATGAGTTTCAGTTTAAGCCGTTTGAGCTGATTCCCAGTGAAATGGAGCGTGAGTAAATATGAGACTCGTAATTCTTCTTGCCGCCTGCCTTGTTTGCCAGGCGCAGGATTGGGCTGTCGTTAAGCAGTTGCCGCCTGAGAAGCAGGTGATCGTTGTCCTTAAGAAGGAACGGCATTCTGGCCGTCTTCAATCGGTGACGGATGATTCGCTGGTTGTCTTTGAGAACAAGAAGGTGATTACTATCGCCAAACCGGATATCAGACGGGTGGGCATTCGCAATAGCTCTGCAAGGGGCAAGAATGCAGCGATCGGAGCGGCCATCGGTTTTGGTGTTGGCCTCGCCGCTGGAGTATTCACCCCTGGCGATCTGGAGCGAAGTACCACAGGGCCAATCGTTGGTGGCATTGGTGGATTGATCGGGGCAGGAATTGGCGCTGCCATCCCGGGGTACTCGACCATTTACAAGGTGAAATAACTGTATTATTATTCATAAGGGTTGAATAAAAATACAGTCATGTCTGCTGCACTCGTTTCCGAAGCCTCTCCGCAGGCCCCCGTCATTGCCTCCGGCGATCTCACTAGCGATCTGTCGATCACCAGTTCCGAACTTCGTGACCTGCTCAGTCTCGCCTCCGAGCTCAAGCTCAACCCTACGCGTTACGCAGCTTCGCTGAAGCACCGCTACTTGAGCCTGCTCTTCGAGAAGCCATCTCTGCGCACCCGTCTCACCTTTGAACTTGCCATCAAGCAGCTAGGCGGAGACGCTGTTGTTTCCATCGGCCCGATTGGCGACCGCGAACCCACCAAGGACATCGCACGCAATCTCGATCGCTGGACGAACGCCATTGTGGCCCGGACCTTTTTGCAATCCACGATCGATGAGCTGGCCGAGTGGTCGAGCGTGCCAGTGATCAATGCGCTCAGCGACATGTACCATCCGTGTCAGAGCTTCGCTGACCTCCAGACGATCGAAGAGCGTTTTGACAGCCTCGCCGGCATCAAGCTCTGCTTTGTCGGTGACGGCAACAATGTTGCCCACTCGCTGATGCTGAACGGCGCCCGAATGGGTATGCATATTTCTATCGCTTGCCCCAAGGGTTATGAGCCGAACAAGCACGTACTCGATCAATCCTCACACTTTGCGCAACAGGCCGGTGGAAGCGTCAGTTTGACGAACGACGTCAATGCCGGAGTCAGCGGCACTCACGTCATCTACACCGATGTCTGGACCAGCATGGGGCAGGAAGCCGAAGCTGAAGAACGCATTCGCACCTTTGCTCCTTATCAGGTGAATTCCGAACTGATGGCGGCTGCCTCGCGTGATGCGATCTTCCTGCATTGTCTGCCTGCCAAGCGTGGCCAGGAAGTTACCGATGCAGTGATGGAATCGAACCAGTCTGCTGTTTTCGATCAGGCCGAAAACCGCTTGCATGCCCAGAAGGCGCTCCTTCTGATGCTGCTCGCTTAGGATAAAAATAATGCAAGAAAAGCTCTATGGTGGCCGCTTTGAAGCTGGCCAGGATAAGTATTTTGAAAAATTCTCTGAGTCGCTGCATTTCGACAAGCGGCTGATTGAAGCGGATCTCGAAGGCTCAAAAGCCTTTGCCCGGGCACTGGAGAGTGTAGGCATTCTCAATGCCGAAGAGCGTGGCCGCATTGTTAAAGCCTTTGAAGAGATTCAGACCGAAGCAAAGAATTCGGCTTATTTCAATGGGGCCAGCGACGAGGACGTGCACTCGTTTGTAATTCGTCAGCTCAAAGAGAAGACTGGCCAGCTTGCCGACAAGATCCACACCGGGCGCAGCCGCAACGAGCAGGTGTCTCTCGATACGCGGCTCTGGCTGCGGTCGACGATTGAGACGACAATCACCGCAACCAAGTCGTTGATGGCTGAACTGCTCAAGCTTGCCAACAAGTATCCACAAGCCGTGATTCCTGGCTATACGCACATGCGCCGGGCGCAGGCCGTGCTTTGGCCTCACTACCTTCTTGCCTATTAC
>CANGVB010000445.1 GCA_947456995.1 Bryobacteraceae bacterium
CAAAGAATCGAACAATACCGGATGGAGCAGCGTGCCGCAGACCGGCTGCGCTACCCCGAGCCCGTCCTCAATGCCGGCCTCAAACGAGCCGAACTGGGCCAGCCCTCCATCACAAACGGCCCGGTCATCGGCCTCAGCATGGCCATACCCATCTTTCAGAAAGGCAAATCGGAAGTCTCCCGTTTTGCTGCAGAGCAAGAGCGCGCCACCGCCCGGCTTGACATCCTCGTGCGCCGCACCCAGGCAACCCTTGACGCAGCCGCACGCGTCTTCAACATTCGCAAAGCCGCTCTCGACAAGTACCCGGCTTCCGGCCGCGAGATCGTCGACATCGCCACCATCGCCTATCAGGAAGGCGAAACCGGCATCCTGCAACTGCTCGACGCCTACCGCGTAGAGCGCCAATCCCGCCTCAGAAGAATCGACCTTGAAGCCGCCACCCGCGAAGCCTGGCTCACCCTTGAATCCGTAGTTGGAGAGGAACTGCCCCGATGAAACAGAATCTTTGGATCCCACTTGTGCTTTTGCTGAACGCCTGCGAAAAGCCAGCCCCACCAGCTGCTGTCGAAGAAAAAGTAGAAGTCGTAAGCGCCACCAACTGGACGCAAAAGACCGAGCTCTTTGTCGAGTACCCGCCGCTGGCCGCAGGCCAGATCAGCCGCTTTGCCATTCACCTCACGCGCCTCGACAACTTCAAGGCAATGCGCCAGGGCGTAGTCCAGGTAAGACTCGGCCCCTCCGTCTTTGAAGTCGCTTCACCCTCACGTCCAGGCATCTTCGGCATCGATGTAAAGCCCACAGCCACTGGCGATTTTCCACTCAGCATCCAGCTGAAAGGCGAAGGCCTCGACGATGTCCACCAACTCGGTACGGTCAAAGTCACCACCAAGCGCGAAGCACCCAAACCAGAAGAAGAGACCAATGAAATCTCCTTCCTAAAAGAACAACAATGGACTCTCGACTTCGGCACCTCCCTTGTCGAAGCCAGAACCCTTCAGGAAGACCTGCGAGTCCCCGCTGAAGTCACCGCCCGCTCCGGCGGCGAAGCCAGTGTCGATGCCCCTCTCGATGGCCGCCTCACGCTAGACACCCTCCCCATCATCGGCACCACCGTCAAGGCATGCCAGGAGATCGCCCGGCTTACTCTTCCCACCAGCACACCGAGCGATCTAACCGGCCTCGAACTCGCAAAGGCCGAGGCCCAGACCATGCTCGATCTCAGCCGTAAAGATCGCGAGCGCGCCTCACGTCTCGTAGCCAGTGGTGCAGCGCCCGCCCGCCGTCTCGAAGAAGCCACAGCTCTCGAACAAAACGCCGAAGCACGCCTCAAAGCAGCCGTGGCTCGCCTTGCTCAATACGACAACTCAAGCAGCGCCGAAGGCCGCGTCACTGGCTCCAAGCTCTTTGTGATCCGCGCCCCCATCTCGGGCACGATTCAAACGGTCAAGACCACTCCTGGCGCTAACGTTAAAGCCGGGCAGCTCCTCTTTCAAATCGTCGATCTCGATCAGGTCTACGTAGCAGCAATCCTGCCCGAAGCGGAGTTCCCAAAGATGCGCACTCTCAGCGGTGCAGAACTCGAAATCCCCGGCGTAGAAGCACCTCGCCGTCTCGATCGCCTCATCACCATCGGCCGCGTCGTCGACTCCCCATCACGCACCTTCCCCGTCACCTACGCAGTCGACAACAGAGATCGCCGCGTGGCCATCAACCAGACCGTCTACGTCAGAATCTTCACCGGCACACGCGAGTCTACGCTCGTGGTTCCAGAAACCGCCATCGTCGACGATCAGGGCCAGCCGGTGCTCTATTTGCAAGCCAGCGGTGAAAGCTTCTCCCGCCAGCCCGTCAAACTGGGCAAGCGGCAAGGAGGCATGGTTCAGATCATCGAAGGTCTCAAACAAGGCGACAGGGTGGTCAGCAAAGGCGCTCACCTGCTGCGTCTGGCCTCAATGTCTACGGCAGTACCCGCGCACGGGCATGTGCACTAGAGAGGATTTGCAATGTTTCAATTCTTGATTCGCTGGTCCCTTCACAATCGCGCGCTCGTGCTCTTCCTCGCCGTGGTATTGCTCGTCTGGGGTGGCCTCACCGCTCGTCAAATACCACTCGATGTCTTGCCAGACCTCACCGCACCCACCGTCACAATTCTCGTGGAAGCCCCCGGTATGGTGCCTGTCGAGATGGAATCGCTGGTCACCTTCCCGATTGAATCCACCATCAACGGAGCCCCCGGCGTCCGCCGTGTTCGCTCCGCAACAGCAGTTGGCGTGGGCGTGATCTGGGTGGAATTCGATTGGGGTCAGGACATTCATCGAGCCCGGCAAACCGTCAACGAAAAGCTCGCTATGGTTGCCGCCACTCTTCCGCCCAACGTAAAGCCGCCCTACCCGGCACCCATCTCTTCGATCATGGGCGAGATCCTCTTCCTCACCCTCGAATCGAAAACGCATTCAGCGATGGAGCTGCGCACCGTAGCCGACACCATCCTCCGCCGCAGGCTTCTCGCAGTCTCTGGTGTCGCGCAAGTCATCCCGACAGGCGGCGAACAGAAGCAATATCAAGTCCTCGCCTCGCCTCAACTCCTGCGCGAATACGCCCTCTCCATCGACGATCTTGAGCGCGCCTTGCGCGAAGGCAGTCAGAACTCCTCGGCCGGCTTCCGCGTCGCCGGTGGCCAGGAATATCTCATTCAGGGCATTGGCCGCGCCGCCACAGAAGCAGCCATTGGCCAGATTGGAATCACGTCTCGATCGGGACGCCCAATCCTCGTCCGCGACGTAGCCGAAGTCCGCATCGGGCCAGCCCTCAAGCGCGGCGAAGGTTCACACAATGGAGAACCAGCCGTCGTACTTGGAGTTCAAAAGCAGCCCGGCGCCAACACGCTCGAACTCATGCGGCGGCTCGATTCTACTCTCGACGAAATACAGGCAGACCTTCCCGCAGGCATGAAGATCGACAAACACGTCTTCCGCCAATCAGACTTCATCTCGCGCGCCCTCGAGAATCTCGCCCTCGCACTCAGAGACGGCTCGCTCCTGGTGGTTGTCGTAGTAGTCGTCTTCCTGATGAACCTCCGTGCAGCGCTCATTACTCTGGTCGCGATTCCAGTCTCAGTGGTAACTGCCGTCATCGCCATGAGCTGGTTTGGCTTCACCATCAACAGCATGAGCCTCGGCGGTCTCGCCATTGCTATCGGTGAGCTGGTAGACGACGCCATCATCGATGTCGAAAACGTCATCCGCCGCCTCCGCGAAAACAAAGGCCAGCCCGCACTCGAGGTGATCTACAAAGCAAGTTGCGAGATCCGTGGCTCAGTCCTTTTCGCAACGTTGATTGTTGTCATCGTCTTCCTTCCGCTCTTCGCCTTAACCAGCGTCGAAGGGCGCCTTCTCGCCCCACTCGGCTTCGCCTACATCGTCAGTCTCGTTGCCTCACTCTTCGTGGCTCTCACCTTGACACCAGCCTTGTGTTCTCTCATCCTGCCCAGCGTCCTCCCCACACAGGAGCCCTGGCTCGTGCGTCAACTCAAGCGTTTCTACCACCCAATTCTCGACATGTCGTTGCGTCATCTCTGGCCCATCGCCGCCCTGTCGATCATCCTCGTAGCCGGCGCTGCCATTGCCCTCACACAGATGGGCCGCACCTTCCTCCCTGAGTTCAACGAAGGCACGCTCACTCTGAGTGCCGTCACGCTCCCCGGCACCAGCCTTGCCGATTCAGACAATCTCGGCCGCGGCCTTGAGCGCATTCTCCTCGACATACCGGAAGTAGTCTCCACCGCCAGAAGAACCGGCCGCGCCGAGCTCGACGAGCACGTTCAGGGCGTCGAATCCGCTGAACTCGATGTCACCCTCAAGATGGCCAAACGCCCCAAACAAGAAGTACTGGCCGAAATCCGCGAGCGTGTCACGCTACTGCCAGGCATGAACGTCACCGTCGGGCAACCCATCTCGCACCGCATCGACCACATGCTCTCGGGCACACGCGCCAACATTGCCGTCAAAGTCTTCGGCGACGATCTCTACGTCTTGCGCAAACTGGCAAGGCAAATCGAATCCGCAATGCAACCCGTCGAAGGCGTAGTGGATCTTGCCGTCGAGCAGCAAACAGACATTCCTCTGCTGCGTGTGGTCGCGAGGCCCGAAGATGCCGCAAGATACGGCTTGAGCCCGGGTGAAATAGCAACCCAGATCCAGACTGCCTTTGTAGGCACAGAACTCAGCC
>CANGVB010000446.1 GCA_947456995.1 Bryobacteraceae bacterium
AGAATCTCAAACCCGAAGGTCTCTTCTACTTCTTTACGCAGCCGGGCGAGCGGCTCCCCAAAATACTCTTCCACCTTGCCGCAACGCAGACAGATCACGTGCGCATGCTCGCGCTTCATCCGGGTCTCGTAATAGTGCTGGTCTCCGTCCTTGTGGAGCAAATCCAGCTCATCCACCAGCCCGGATTCCTTTAGCATCTTTAGAGTGCGATAGACAGTGACACGATTCAGTTTGGGATCCGTTTCGCGAGCCCTCAAATAGAGAGTTTCGGCATCAAGATGCTGCCCACTCTGATCGATCAGATTGAGTAAAACCTGGCGTTGGCGGGTAAGCCTCACACCACGTTCTTTGAGAGAGCGTGTCATTTCCATGGGATCTTCCTCTATTCTCACATTATGGACGTGCTCGCGACATTACGTGAAAGGATTCTCTCCTTCGCGGCATCTCGTTATGGGAGGCAGATCGCTGAAGACGTCGCCCAGGAGGTCATGCTTGTGCTCCATCAAAAATACGCCCACGTATCGGAACTCACCGAACTGATCCCGCTTGCCCTCCAGATCACCCGCTTCAAGCTAGTCTCACAAGCCCGCAAATCTGCCCGAAGGGGCGAAAATCGCTCGGTCGATATCGACGAGCAACCCATCCCCGATCATCAGGTGAACCTCGTTCTTGAGCTGGAACAAAAGGAACTGCTCGACCAACTCCACCATGCCCTGCCACAACTTGGAGAACGCTGCCGGGACATCTTCCGCATGAAGCTGGAAGGCCTCTCTTTTCCGGAAATCCAGCAGGCCCTAGGAGCGGGCAATATCAATACCGTCTACACCTGGGAAGCGCGCTGCCGCGAAGATCTGAAGCAGATCATGACCAAGACCAGGAGGCCGCAATGATCGACCCCGAAATACAAGCCCTCCTCAGCGGCCACGCCGCAGGTACACTCACCCCGGAGGAGAAGAAGCGCCTGAATGAAGCAGCCCTGAAGAACCAGGCGATCTTTGACGCGATGGCAGAAGAGGAACCCTTGCGCGCTGCACTCACCAGTAGCCTGGCCAAGCAAGGCCTGCTCCGAGCTTTGCAAAAAATTGATGCGACGCGAGACCCGCTGCAAATCCATGCCTCCGCTCCCGCGCCAGCGCCAATCGAAATCCCGAAGTCCAACAACTGGCTCTGGGGTGCTCTCGCCGCATGCCTGGTGGTAGGCGCGGCAACTGTGGCCTACTGGCCCTCGCCCAAACAGGAAACGCAAGAAGTTGCGGTTGCGATCAAGCCACAGGCCGTCTCCGCGCCCGCACTTTTGCCAGAGGTGAAGCCCACGCCTAAGGCGCGTGCAAAAGCTCCCGCGTCTCCACCACCAGCACCTGCGCGAGCGCCGATCGTCATTGCGGACTCGAGTAAGGAAAAACGCGAGGCCCCTGCCGCTGAATCAGCCGATTCTGCCCGCCAGGAAATCGCGACGGCCGCAAGCAACTCCTTTAGAGAAAGCAGTGCACCAGTCGCCAAAATGGCAAGCGCACCTCCGCCCATCGTCGCTGAGATCTTCAACGACAACCTAATTCTGCGCGCCTCCAATAGCAGCTATATCTACGCCTTCCTGATCGATGGCGAATCGGTCAAGCCACTCTCAACCGCAAACGAAGCTCGTCGCAGTATCCCAATTGGCTCGCATTCGGCAAAGGCTGAAGTATGGCTCTTGATCGCCATGACAGAGGACCCGGTGTTAGAGCGCGCCCTCACTGGGGTACTGCCGCTTCCCACCCGAAACTGGATTAAACTCAAGACCAATCCCTAGTTCCGGTGAAGCGCGATAGCCTACAAGGTAATGCTTTCTCGTCGACAGATCCTGGCCGCACCGGCACTCTTTGCCTCGCCTTCCTCCCCAACAAGACTCCTTACCTTGAATGAAGACGCCAACCACTTTTTCATGAACCGGCGCAAGCAGCGACTCACCAGAGAGTCCATCCGGCAATGGGTGGATGGATACGCGAAGACTCAAGTTGCTGAACTCGTCCTCAACGTCAACGCCATGCGCTCCAGCTTCCCATCGAAGAACCGCGAAACCTGGTTCACGGGCTTCGACCCGGCCGGTGGGCCCAATCAGACCTTCTTTCAGCCTCTCCCAGTCGCCGCCCGCGAAACCTGGTTTGAATGGATCCGTTGCGCCTGGCAGGCGAACGAAGACAAGCTTGACCTCTACGCCATCTGGATCCCTGAGATCCGCAAGCAGAATATGTCGCCCTGGGTGAGCGTCCGCATGAACGACCTTCATGATGTGGATAAGGAAGTCCACCCGCTCCATTCTTCCTTCTGGATGCAGAACAAACAGTACCGCCGAGTTCCTTACCGCGGGGAGCAGCGCGACAAGGCTCTCGATTACAGCCACAAAGAAGTCCGCGACTACTACTTCCGCTATATCGAAGAAGTGTGCGAGCGCTACGACTTCGACACGCTCGAACTGGACTGGATGCGCTTCGGCTTTCACTTCCGCCCGGGCCACGAAGACCCTAAGATTCTCACCGACTATCACGCTGAAGTGCGCAAGCTCCTGAACCTGTGGCAGCGCAAACGGGGCCACAAGATTGGGCTGGCGGTGAGAGTCCCCTCTACCCCAGGAACTTCAAAGCGACTGGGAATGGATGCCGAATCGTGGGCACATTTGAACCTGGTGAACTACGTCACCCCAACCAACTTCTGGCGTACGGTGGACAACAACATGCCGATCGATGAGTGGCGCAAGTTGCTGCCCAAGGCAACTACTCTGGCCGCTGGGCTTGAGCTGGGTTGCAACGCCTTTCAGGGTTCTATGGGCACCGCCGGTCGAGCCTATCAATCCAATTCGATTGAGACAGCCAGGGGTTCAGCGCTGGCTTACCTGCACATGGGAGCGAGCAAGATTTACTTGTTCAACTACATGGATTCCGATACAGCACTTGACGACAACAAGAGGTATCCGGAACTTCTGAATCAACTCACGGACGCAAGCAAGCCGCGTCGTCATGTTGTGACCTACAAGGATACATGGGCTCCGGGGGAAGTGCCTAATCACGCTCTGCCAGTGAATCTCGAAGCCAACGCATGGAGAGCGTTTCGACTCTTGACCGGCCCGAAGCCAGCAAACGCCAAGGTGCGTCTTGGCCTCACGAATCCGAGTGTAAAGGTGCGAGTCAACAATGCCGAAACAGGCGACGGCCAATTGGTGGAACCGATCCAGCCAGGGCCTAACACTAAGGTCTATGAGTACACCGTTCCATCGAGTGCTCTCGAACAAGGCGAAACCGTTATCGAGGTTAGCGCCCAGGCATCCACTCGAATCGAGTGGGCGGAGCTAGCGACCTAAGACCCGGAACTCATCTGAATCGGCATGATATTCAAGCACCTTGCCGTGCTCGATATCGTAGACCCAACCGGCGATCTCAAGCTCTCCGGCAGCTAGCGCGCGGGCAACACTAGGATAGGTCCGCAGGTGCTCCATTTGCACGACCACGTTGCGCTCGATGACGTCTTGCAATTGCTTTTCTTTCGGTAACTTTTTCGCCATCGTGCGCTTGCGGGCATCCTTGCCATTGACGAGCCACTTCTTTACACACTTCAACTCTTCAGCTGACTCAGGATCGAGGACTGCTTTCATCGCACCGCAATCGGTATGCCCGCAGATGATGATGTTGCGGATCTTCAATACATCCAGTGCATACTGAATCCCCGCCGCCTCACTTGCATTTTCGCCATGAAAGGGGGGGATGAAGTTTCCGGGGTTCCGATCGACAAACAACTGGCCTGGCTCGGTCTGCACGATCAGGGAAGGCTCCACTCGTGAATCCGCACAGGTGATAAACAAGGCCTGCGGAGTCTGCCCTTTTGACAGCTTCTGAAAAAGAGCCTTCTTGTGCGGGTACACGTACCGCTGAAACTTCACTACGCCAAGACGCAGATCATTCATATCGTCCCTCCTAATCGTCACATTCAATGCTAAGCGCTGCTCTCAACGCCATTCTTAAGTCGTCAAGCCTGGCGGGGCCAAGCCGCCCCACATAGTGGGTCAAAAGACTTTTCGGCAGGCTTATTAACTCGTCGCATTGCACGCCGCTTTCATGCTTGAGGCCTTCTTCCACACCAACACAAACCTGTGTACTAAGGCCTGAGAACCGACTATAAACAGGAGCGCAGATCACGGTAGAGAATCGTGATGAGACAACGATGTCCCGGCTGACGACCACGTAGACTCGCTGA
>CANGVB010000447.1 GCA_947456995.1 Bryobacteraceae bacterium
CGAGATTGCGAACAATATCGCGTGTGCCGAGGCCGAAGGAGAGGCCAAAGGCCAGGGCTGCTCCTCCAAGGACGATGCTTGTGACGATACGGACAATCTCGGTATCGATCTTGAGTTGCGCGATTGCCATCATGGCGCAGACAAAAAGGATTGTGCTTGAAACCACCTTTCCGAGAGCTGGCGCGAATTCGATGCCTGAAGTCTCTGCCGACTGGGCGACCGTCTGGCCGGCAAATTGGCCGATGGATGAGCCAAGAATCAGCAGCAAGAGTGCAGCAACGATGTTTGGCAGGTAAGCGAAAAAAGCACCAATGGCGCTGGAGATCGCGGCCAGGCCTAATGCGTCGGCAGCCGTGTTTGCCAGCAGCAGCAAGACGAGGAAGTAAGTGGCGCGGGGCAGAATCAGCGACAGGGGCTGGGTAAGGCCGAGTTGGGTGAGAGCCTGTTCGACACCGAGCTTGGACACCAGGGAATCAAAGCGAAGCTTTGTGAGCAGGTACCGCATGCCGATCTCGATGATCTTGGCAATGGCCAGGCCGATGATTATGAAGAGGATGCCAAGGGCGATTTTAGGGACTGCGCTGATGGCTGAGTCGGCCAAATTAGCGAAGGCCTGGAAGAGTTTTTCTTTCATTTGCGAGGCTCTTTCGTGGGACTGATTTCACCGGCCGCTTTCAGGAATTCGAGCAAAACGAGTTTGGGTAATTCCCAGCCGAACGTTACCGCCTGGGAAGTGGCTGTTTTTCGTTCAATCTGGCGGCGTACGCGCCCGACGAAGTCTCGTGTGGGATTGACTTCCTGATCTTTCAGCTCGTCGATGGGGAGCGGGTCCATTATGCGTATCTCTCTCTGAATTGTTCACGCGCGCGTTTGATGCGCATCTTGGTTGCCGACAAGCCAATGCCGAGGGAGTCGGCTATTTCCTCGTAAGAGAGCTCATCCATGTCGCACATCACCAGAGGAATGCGAAGTGTTGGCGGGAGGGAATTGAGAATGGCCTCGATGCGGCGTTGCTGGTCTTGCTGATCCAGATCGCGTGGTGCCTGTGGCTCTACCTGCAATCGCTCGAAGGTGCCGGAACTTTCGTCGTCTATGGACTGAGCGAGCCTGCTCTCTTCTTTCTTCAAGTGGCTCAGGCAATGATTTACTTTGATTCTTTTGAGCCAGGAACGAAACGAGGAGCGCCCCTCGAAGGTCTTTAGCGCGAAGAAAGCCTTGACGAAGACTTCCTGGGCGAGATCCTCGTAGTATTTTTCGTCGCGGGTGAGATATCGGCAGTTGGCGAGGATTCTGCGCTGGTAGCGTTCGACCAGTTGTTCGAAGGCACGCAGATCGCCTTCTGGCGCATTGAAGGCAGCTTGGAGGAGGTCGAAGTCTGGATCCGTGATTGGCGTGTCCATGAGTGGAAGGCTGGAAGATTGAGCATCTCACACCAGGGAGACCGCTGTGTTGCCGGAAAAGTCACATTGAAGGCGCACAAAAATGTTTTCGAAGAAATGTGACTTTCGCGGGGACTGCCATGTCTTTGGGTGGGAAGACCCGAAACCTTAAAAGGAAGAAAGAATGTTAAACGATTTCAAAGCTTTTGTAATGCGCGGCAATGTAGTGGATCTAGCCGTAGGCGTTGTGATTGGTGGTGCTTTTGGCGCCATTGTCACTTCCATGGTGAACGACGTAATCATGCCCCCAATCGGCATGTTGCTTGGGCAGGTGGATTTCAAAGAACTGTTTCTCAGCCTGAATGGACAGACTTATCCGACGATGGCGGCGGCAAAGGCTGCAGCGGCTCCAGTAATTGCGTATGGACAGTTTCTGAATACGGTTACTAATTTTCTGATCGTGGCCGCCGTGATCTTTCTCGTGATTCGTGCGCTCAGTAAACTGCAGAAGCCAGTTGAGGCTGCTGCGCCGACGACGAAAGATTGCGCATTTTGCTGCAGTTCTATTCCGCTGAAGGCAACTCGCTGCCCAAACTGTACCTCTGAACTGGGTAACTCAAGGACAATAACAGCATGAGAAAATTTTCAAGAATCGCGTTTTTGATCCAGGGCCTGGTTTGTCTGATGAGTGCCGACCAAGTGGTACTCAAGAATGGGGACCGGGTAACGGGAAGCATCGTCAAGAAAGACGCGAAACAGATTACGATTCAGACCGACATGTTCGGGCTGGTGAGCACGGCGTGGGATCAGGTGGTTTCGATCATCGCCGATAAGCCGCTGAACGTTGTGTTGCCAGATGGCAAGACCGTTGTGGGTACTCTGCGCGAGGCTGGCGGCAAGGTGGAGATTGCCTCAGGTGGCACCACTGTTGCTGTTGCTCCACAGGAGATTACAACGATACGCAATGCCGCAGAGCAGAAGGCATTTGAGCGGCTGCTGCAGCCGGGCTGGCTGGATCTTTGGGCAGGTGGCGGCAGTATCGGATTTGCCGGTACCAGCGGTAATGCCAAGACGACTACCTTCACTACGGGGCTGACGGCTGCCCGGATTACGCGCACCGACAAGACTTCGATTTACTTCAACACGATCAAGGCATCGGCATTGATCAACAACAGGAGCGCCGGGACTGCAGAGGCAATCCGTGGCGGGTTGGGCTATAGCCGCAATCTGTCGCCCAGGCTCTTTGCCAATGTCTTTAACGATTACGAGTACGACAAGTTTCAGAACCTTGATCTGCGAACCGTCTTTGGTGGTGGCCTTGGTTTCAAGGCGATCAAGACTGACCGCATGACCCTGGATGTGCTTGGTGGTGGCGCGTACAACTATTCACGCTTCAACACGCCGTTGATCCGTAAGACAGGCGAGTTTTATTGGGGTGATGACTTCACCTTCAAGTTGAATGGATCGACGTCGTTGTTCCAGTCCTACCGCATGTTCAACGACCTGAAGTCGCCTGGAACCTACCGCATCAATTTTGATCTTGGTGCAACTACGAAGATTTCGAAATGGCTGGTTTGGAATGTATCAATCAGCGACCGTTATCTCACAAACCCGGCACCGGGCCGGAAGACCAATGACCTGCTGTACACGACTGGACTGGGCATCACGTTTGCCCGCTAAAGGAGAAATAGATGAGTTTAAACAAGCGGCTGACGGCCGAGTACCTTGGTACATTCTGGCTGGTATTTGGGGGTTGCGGAAGCGCTGTTCTGGCTGCTGCATTCCCTCAGGTGGGAATTGGCTTGCTCGGGGTCTCACTGGCCTTTGGCCTTACGGTGCTGACGATGGCTTATGCGATCGGGCACATCTCGGGTTGTCATTTGAATCCAGCCGTTTCCATTGGACTTTGGGCAGGCAAGCGTTTTCCGGCGACAGACCTGATTCCGTACATCATTGCCCAAGTGTTGGGCGGTGTGACCGGGGCCTGGGTTCTCTACCTGATTGCCAGTGACAAGGCTGGATTCAGCCTCTCTGGTGGCTTTGCTGCTAATGGCTTTGGTGAGCATTCACCGGGCGGTTATTCGATCACGGCGGCTTTTCTTGCCGAGTTCGTACTGACCATGATGTTTTTGCTGATCATCCATGGGGCTACTGACAAGAGAGCGCCAGCGGGATTTGCGCCGATTGCAATTGGTTTTGGTTTGACACTGATTCACCTGATTGGGATTCCAGTGACGAATCTTTCGGTAAATCCGGCGCGCAGCACTGGCCCGGCAATCTTTGTTGCCGGTTGGGCTATCGAACAGCTTTGGTTGTTCTGGGTGGCTCCGATTGCTGGTGCTGTTGCTGGTGGAGCTATTTATCGCTGGCTTTCGGAGGAGTAGGTAGCGACTTTAGAGGGGCCTCAGTCTCAGGTTCCGAAACCAGGCTTCATCGCCGTGGTTCTGGATGAGAATGGGGCTCTTCTTTTTTGGTTGATCCACCAGGAGCTTGTAAACGGGATGCGTCTCTCCCCAGCGTGCTTTGGCACCTTTGGCGATTTCGGGGCTCTTGAGGCTTGCGTCGACTACCTTCTCGCCGTTGACCCAATGTTCCACGTGGTCGCCTTTGACGACGAGCTTGGCGGTGTTCCATTCGCCTGGCTTTTTTGAGGTGAGTTTGCTGGGGCCGATGAAGCTGTAGAGGGCACCGGTCTTTTGCTGGTCTGGCAGTTTGTAGCTGTAGTTGTTGTCATCGATCAGTTGGAATTCAAAGGCTACGGTGTAGAGCTGGCCGTGTTCGTTGGGCTTGAGTTTGGTGCGGTCGCTGGGGCGGCGGGTGTATTCGTCGCGCAAGGTTTCTTCA
>CANGVB010000448.1 GCA_947456995.1 Bryobacteraceae bacterium
AATCGGCCAGTCCTCAAGCGTAGATCCTGCCGGTGCTCCATAGGTGCTTCGCATCTGAAAGTCTTTGGGCAGGAATCGCCAGGCCATCGCACCATAACTCAGCGTCCCGCCACCAACCACCGCTGCGATGTTGTTGTAAGCACTCTCACTTGGCAGTACCTTCACCCACTCGCCACGCTCATTCTGCCGCACTCGAACGTGCCTGGCATCATCAGGCCCAAAGGCATTCCCAAGCACCGTCGTTCTCTGCGATCGCAATTCGTAATGCCCCGTCTCGGCAAATGCCTGCAGTCGCCCTCTCTCCAGCAGCACCACCCGCCAACCGGCAAGAGCAAGCTCCTGCGCCACGATTCCCCCGCCTCCACCGGCCCCAACGATAACGACATCAACAGGGTCAAGCGCCATGCCAGTGCCCTCCCCCCATGTACTTCTCAATCCCCATCATTTTCCAACTCGCCTCATCCCGGTTTCCACCATGCTCCGGACTCCCATAAAAGCCCTGCATCGTATGGTCCACCAGCATCTCAAAGAATGGATCCTTGTCCAGCTTCTGCAGAACTTCAATTTGCTGGCTTGAATTCATCTCCAAAAAATGTGGTTCCTTCTGCTGAAAATCCTTAAGCCCGTTTCGATAAGCAACAACAAACCGCTCCAGTACAGATGCCAGTTGGCGGTCGAGATATTGGAGACATCCAGTTTGTAACGCGCCTGGGTAATCATCTTCAGGAATGATCTGATTCTGGATAGCCGAAATCCATTTTGCTTCTTCGGCTGTAAACACCTTTAACTCCGCGGCCACTGCGGTCGCGACAGCTGCCATTGCCACAAAGCTTCTGCGATCTAGGGATTCCATACGATAAGCATACACAAAGCTTCAAACCTGGTTTGAGTTGAATTGACATTGAAATTCTTAGTGATAGACTAAGCCACAATGAAAGCCAAGTTTCCAGCTTTACTACTCGTTGCTTCGGCCTTGACCTTTGCCCAAACGGGCACCATTCAGGGCATACTAGTCGATCCTTCCGGCGCTTCCATCAAAGGTGCAAAAATTGGTGCCACCGACCAACGCAAATCTGTCATGGTTCGCGAGGTTCTCAGTGGAGATGATGGAGCCTTCCAAATCTCCAACATCCAACCCGGTCTTTACACTCTAAAAGTTCAGGCTGCCGGCTTCAAGGCCCTCACGCAAACAGAACTCCAACTCGACCAAAACCAGATCATGAATCTCGGCAAACTTGCCCTTCAGATCGGGTCGACAACAGACTCAATTACAGTTGAAGCGGACGTACCAGTAGTCGAAACCACAACCGCCAACAAAAGCTTCACCATTACCGGCAAGCAGGTCACAGATCTATCGCTCAACGGGCGCGATTTTCAATCCCTGATGCGCACCCTTCCAGGAGTTGTCTCCAATGACCGTACAGACTTCCGTCTTGCCTTCAACAACACCGATGCATTCAACGTAAACGGCCTGCGCGGCTCGGCCAACAACGTCTTCCTTGATGGCGCCATCAACACCGACGTCGGTGCAAACGACGGTCAGTATACTCAAGTGTCACTCGACGCAGTGGGTGAATTCAAAGTTCAAACCTCCACCTTCAATGCAGAATTCGGCCGCAACCCTGGCATCATGATTTCTGTCAATACGAAGTCAGGCGGCAAGGATTATCACGGCACTCTTTACGAATTCCTCCGCAACAACGCCCTCGATGCGCGGCAGCCATTCGATCGCAGTGGTACGACGCAGAAGCTCCGCTTCAACCAGTTTGGTGGCAACATTGGTGGCCCTCTGGTAATCCCCAAAATCTCCTCACGCAAAGACCCCAAGCTCTTCTTCTTCTTCAACTATGAAAAGACGCTGGCAACGCGGCCCAGCGGCGGATCCTTCGTCGATCTTCCCCATCCTGACCTCCTCAACGGAGATCTTTCCCGCCTCTACCGAGCCGGCAACATCATCACCGCTGGCGGCGTAGACACCGGCTTTAGAATTGGCCAGGTCTTCCAACCCAACACTGCAGTTCGCGAGGCTGGCGGGCGTATCATCGGCGGCACACCCTATCCCGGCAACATTGTGCCACGCAGTGAATGGGCCCGAAATGCTGGTGGCTTCTTGAAAGTTCTTTCGGGCGCAAGCTACGCAGGCACTGTCCCAACCCCTAACGTTCCCGAAACGGTTCGTTCGTTCTTCCAGGACACCTACCAGTTCAACAAAGAAGGTAAGGTGCTTCGCCTCGATTACACCATCAGCGATCGCGCCAATTTCTTCTTCCGCTGGGCAGACGATGCCAATCATGAAGAACAGGGCCTCGGCATCTTTGCTTCAACTCCTTATCCTGTATTCCCGCAGTTTCGCCGCAAGCCCGGCAGCTCCTGGAGCTATAACCTCATCAATGTAATTTCGCCATCTACAACCAACGAATTCATCTTCAGCTATAACCGGCTGACGCAGTTGGTTGATGTGCAGGAAGACGCAAACAAAGCCTTGTACGATCGCACAGACCTCGGCTTCACCTTCCCTGAATTCTTCCCTGAATCCAACCTCCGCAACCGCTTCCCCCGCTTCAATTGCGGCGTTGGAAGTTGTAACTACCCTGGCTTCGCCGCCGGCTGGTTGTCTGAAGCCAAGCAGTTTACCTGGACCGACAACATGACGAAGAACATTGGCAAGCATACCCTCAAGTTCGGTGCATTCTTCAACATGAACCTCAACGGCCAGCAACCAAGCTGGATCGATGCGATGAATTTCAACTTCGGTGATTCTGCCGACAATCCACTCTCCACCGGTAACACCTTTGCCAACATGCTGCTCGGCAACTATACCTCGGTCAACCAGGCCAATGGTCGTTTCTATGGGACATTCCGCTTCTTTGGTGTGGAAGGTTACGCTCAGGATTCCTGGCGCGTCAATCGCAAACTCACCTTGGAATACGGCATGCGTTGGGCCTACCTCGGCCCCACCTACACCTACGGCAAGCTCCTTCAAAACTACTTCGACCCGCGCCGCTATGATCCCGCAACTGCTGCGCGCATCGATCTGAATCCAGGCCTCACCCTCGGTACTCTCGTTCCCAACGTCGGCAATCCATTCAACGGCATGGTCGAAGAAGGACAGCCCAATTGGCCGCGAGGCGGCGTCAAGAATCGCTGGAACAATCTCGGCCCTCGCCTCGGCTTTGCCTATGATCCATTCGGCGACGGCAAAACGTCTATCCGTGGTGGTGGCGGCATGTTCTACGAGCGCATTCGTCAGAACGCTAATAACTTCGACGGTCTTGGCAATCCACCTTTAACCTTCATCCCAACGGTTTTTGCCGGTAATGTCGATCGCATCAGCACCTCACTTATCGCCGGTGGCCGCCGCGCACCAGTTGGCATCGTTGCCATGGATTCTGAAGGTCAGATCCCCACGATCTACTCCTGGAGCTTTGGTGTTCAACGCCAGCTTGGAGTAAAAACAAGTCTCGACGTCAGCTACATTGGCAACCGCGGACGTTATCTGCAATACCGTCGCGACCTCAATCAGCTCCCCCTCGGCACCACTCTTCAGCCCGGCGTCCTCACCCGTGTCAATGGCGTTGCCAATGCGCTTCGTCCTTACCAGGGCTACACTGGCGTCGCATACACCGAGTTCGGCTCCACGTCCAACTACAACGGCCTCCAGGCTCGCATCAGCCGTCGCTTCGCCAAGAGCTTCACTGGAAACTTCAATTACACCTGGTCTAAAGCTCAAGGCGTAAACGAAGGCGATACGAACTCGCTGGCCTACACCTTCGATCGTCAACGCGAATACGGCTTGCTCAATTTTGACCGCAAGCAGATCGTCACGGTTGACTTCATCTATGAACTCCCGCAGTTCGCCAAACAGAACGCTTTCGCCAAAGGCGCTCTCAACGGCTGGCAAGTCAACGGCATCGCCCGCTACTGGGGCGGTACGCCACTCACCATCACCTCCAACGGAAATCCCGGTACGCTCGGTGGTGGCCCTCGCGCTGACTACAACGGCAGCGGTCCTGTCACCAACAACAATCCGAGCGAGCTTGATTACTTCAACGTCTTCGCCTTCAACAGGCCTCTTGAAGGCACCCTCGGGAATACGGGAGAAGGAATCTTCCGTGGTCCAGGAATCAATCAGTGGGATATTTCCATGCTCAAGACCACGACGTTCTTTGAACGCATTAGAGTTCAGTTCCGCTTTGAAACCTTCAACTCCTTCAACCGAAC
>CANGVB010000449.1 GCA_947456995.1 Bryobacteraceae bacterium
GAGATGAAGACCAAGAGCCTTCAGCGTGAAAGTGAAGACGCAAATGCTGAATTCGAACAGGAACAGCAGAAGGTTCTGAACGAACTCGGCGGTCGTATCATGCAAGTCATCAACAAGTACGCTATCGACAACGGCTTCTCGATGATCCTCGACATCAGCTCACCGCAGACCCCCGTCATCTGGGCTTCCAATACCCTCGACATCACCAACGAAGTGATCAAGCTCTATGACACCAACGCTCCTTCGACGGTGGCCCCTGCCGCTCCCAAGACTGCAGCCCCGGCAGCTCCCAAGACTGCCCCGCCCGCCAAGAAATAAGCGGCTTTAGAAGCCGCTCGTCCGAATCCAATAGCTCTCGCGCCAGGTCATTCCTGGCGCGATTGTTTTATAGCTCCCCGGAGTATTAAAAGCATTGGTGGGTGCCGTCATCGGCTCAAAGCAAATGAAGGATTGCCCAGCCGGTGCGTAGACCACGCCAATCGGATAGTCCTTCCCGTAGACCACCTCAATTGCCTGCGACTTGCCCTTCACCTTGAAGGTTGCGTTTTCTTCGAGCCCGCCAAATACGTCATCCAGCACAACGCCCTTCAACTTCATTCCCTTCGTATAGGGGTTCGGTTTCTTCTCGCCCGTAGGAATCAACTTCGGAGACAACACGAGCAAATCCCTCGCCGGAATCGTGACTTCCCATTCATCCCTCGGCGCATCGCTAATCTGAAAGTAAGGATGGTAGCCAATCGCCAGTGGCATGGGCTCAGTTGCAAGGTTCTCCACCGCAGTGATCACCTCGAGAGTGCCTGCCGTCAGCTTGTAGGTGAGCTCAAGCCGGTGAGGAAAGGGGAACTGCGCCAGCCAATCCGGCTGGTTTGAACAATCCAGTGTCATGCGAACGAGTGCATGATCATTATGCGCCGACACTTCCTTCACCTTCCAGAGCTTGGTGAAGGTAACGAGCCCGTGAATCGGATTCTTGTTGCCGTCGAGGCGCAAATTCCCGAGCGACCCATTGAGAAAGTATTCCTTGCCGTTCACCTTGTAGCTCATCCCGTCGATCCGGTTGGCCCAGGGCGATAGCAGCGGATTGCCAAGCAAGCGCGGCTTCGCAACAAGATCACCGATCCCAACACCAGGGGGCCCCCAGAACACTTTCTTGCCGTTGACATGAAAGTCGTAGGAGTTCGCCCCAAACCCGGGGGCAACCGCTACCTCGCTGTTGCTTTCAACTTCCGTCAGCCGCACCACCGGCTGGCCGTCTTCACTGGTTTGAACTGCGCGATATTGAGCCATATGCCTATCTTAAGGCTTACGGTCTGGAGTGTTGGGGGCCTTCGGGTCGAGCTTTGTATATTCCTGGCAGCACCAGCACTTGCCGGGCGAATAGGTGCGGATGTAGCAGATCTCACACCAGTAGCTCACGCCCATTCGCTCCCCCTGGACAAAGGTGTAAACAGGCTTGGTGTGGATTCCGTCAATCTCAAACTTTCCATCGCCTGCGGCAAGGCCTTCCACCTCAAGTTCGGTGCCAATCAACCGTTCATCCTCGAGCACCTTGGCCACAGCTTCATCGCTCAAGAGGCTTATGGTCTTGTCCCCGACAAGAAGCTTTCTTCCGGGCAAGAGTTTGCCTCGCAGAGGTTTTGCTCCCTCTCCTAGCAACAATCCCGGAATCAGAAACAGGACGCGTCGTTTCATTTCTCAATTATGCTCTCAAGTCGGCGCAAGATTCCTCCAGGCGCAATTCCTGCTTCGGCGATTTCGTCGGCACGCCGTTGCCTGTCGGCAACAGCATAGATCCGCAACTCATCGGCATTGCCCGAGGGACGCACATGCGCCACATCTCCATTTGTGAAGATCATTCGCACGCCATCGGTGCGGTCAATTCGCTCAAGGGCACTGAAGCCATGGCTGGCATCAAAAAACTGTGCGATGGTGTCTGGGGTTAGTCGTTCGAGAATTTTCAGACTGGTTGCCCTGGGAAAATCTTTCAGCAGCGCTGCCTTGCTGAAGCGAGCGGGTAGCCGGTCAAAGAGTTCTCCAAGCGTTCCGCCGTCTGCGGCAAACAAGGCACAAAGCAGGGGCAGGAAGGCATCCCGGGTGGCAAGCGCCCGAAGATTGGGCAAGTCTGAGCCCAGCAGAAATCCACCATTGGCTTCCCAACCACAAACTACTTTTTTCCCCTGTGCCAGGGCAGCTTCCATCCCGGCAATCACATACGGCGAGCCGATGCGAGTTTTCGGGGCGGTGACTCGTGCCAGCACACCACGGTCAATTGCATCGTTGCAACTAATCGGCACCACTACCGCGTCGGCATGCAGATACTCCGCCACGACCATTCCAATTAAATCACCGCCAAAGAATCGTACCTTCTGCTCGGCATCAACACCCAGCAGCAAGGGCCTGTCGCTGTCACCATCAATTGAGGCAACCGCATCGTATGGGCTATCCACCAGTGCCTGGATCGCTGCAAGTTGCGAAGCCTCAATGTTCTCCGTATCGATAGGAACAAAGACATCGCTGCGGCCCGCTGCAACCACCTCGGCCCCCAAACGCTGCAAAACATCGACAAGCATGTCCCGGCCAACGGCCGAATGCTGATAGACCAATATCCGCCGGCCTTTGAGCGATTTTCCGGCAAAGAATTTGAGGTACCGATCAAGATACATCCCGGCTGCAGCAGTAGTCTCAGCAGGCATTGGCGCAGGCGCTACCTTGAATTTGCCTTCGGCATTAAACAAAGATGATTCGGCCGCTTCGTCGTAGATGCGCTGCCGCAGCTTTGCCACAAAGGCGTTGATTGGCGCTTCGTGGTGCTTAAGCAATTCCCCGCGAGAGGTGTTCAGCTTGTAGCCGTTGCGGTTGAAGGGTATGTGACTGCCGGTAACCATCAGCGAGCCTTTGCCTTGCGCAAGGGCATAGTAGGTGAGAGCAGGCGTCGGAATCCGGCCGCAGTTCACTGGATTCATCCCCGCCGCGCGCAGCGCCTCAACAGCGGGAATGGCCAAGTCGGGTGAGCTTGGCCTCAAGTCTGTCGCGAAGTAAAAATCATCTCCAACCCGAATTCCGCCTTCAGGCAAGGGCAAGGAAAGCAAGTACTCAACCTCGGCCAGGACATTAATATAGATCTCCAGCGGAGTTAGATGAATGATCTCTCCTCGCCTGCCACTGGTACCGAACTTCAGTTCAACCGGGTGATAAGAAAGCGAAGAAAGCAAAGTCACCCCTTCATTCTCTCTAATAACCGCTGCATACTGTCAACATGCAGGTGAATGCGCTCAGTCTATTTCTCTTACTCAGCTTCAAACTGTATGCGCTTGAAGTTTCAGGCAAAGTGCTCGATGGCTCGACAGGCAAGCCGGTATACAAAGCAACTGTTTTCTTTGGCAAGGAATCCGGAGTACCTATCAGCGTCATTACCGACCGCGAAGGAGCATTCAAGGCGCAGGATCTTGACGAAGGCCTATATATGATTGCTGTGGCAATGAAGGGCTATTTGCCTTACATCCACGGGTCTCCGATCCCCCAAAGCCCAGGCCGGCCCTTTTTGCTCAACGAATTGTCGGCAGCAACCCCACTACTCTTTCGTCTCATCCCAACCGCTGTCATATCCGGTAAAGTTCTCGACCCGGATGGCGACCCCATCGAGTGGCTGACCGTGATCGCTTTGCGCCAGATGGACCGCAATGGGCGTACGGAGTGGCTCCAACAAGGTGCAGGCCGCTCTGACCCCGAGGGAAACTACCGCATCGCCGATCTGCCACCCGGAAACTACCGGCTACTGACCCAGGGCGGCCGCACGCCTTTCCCAAACAAGCTCTTCCCACCTACATGGCATCCAGCCTCGGGCACGTTTCGCATCCGCAACGGCGACAAAATGCCAAATACTCAGATCGATCTCCAGCTTGTAACGTCACACCGGCTGAGCGGCCGGCTGATTCCGCCTGCTGGCGATGAAGCCAAAATGTACTCTGTGCGCCTAATGCCGCGAGACGCCTCACTTACCCTGCTTGGCCTCGTGAATCCAAGTGTCACAATGCGAACCTCTACTGGTGAATTTGAAGCAAACGCAGTACCACCCGGTGATTACATTTTGCAGGCCGTGCGCGAGGACATGTTTACCCACGAAGTGGCACTTCGTATGAACTTGAGCGTATTCTCAGACCAGCTAGACCTTCTGATTGGCCCGCGTCCATTGATCTCGCTCGCTGGCAAGATTGAGA
>CANGVB010000450.1 GCA_947456995.1 Bryobacteraceae bacterium
AAGGTCGGCCCTACAGCGATTTCAAGTATTCAACCAATGCCCACCTCTGGGCGTCGCTCAGCGCAGGCCCAACCACTCCTCGCCCTCTGGGCCCGTCCTGAAACCAATGCCCGGAATTGCTATTCCCCGGCAACGAATAATCAAATCGAGTACCCCCCTCAAATTCTTTCTGCTCATAGCCAACCTTCACCGGGTCAAACTGCTTGTTGCCCAGCCAGAACACCGGCGCACCCCGCTGCTCCTTCGATGCCAGCAACTCAAACAGACTCGGCACCGACCCATTGTGCAAGTACGGTGCAATCGCCCAAACTCCATTCAGCGGACGTGCCTTGTAAATCGGCTTCGATCGCACCGCCGCCGCATTCTCTTCCCGATACCCCAACCACTCCGCCTTCTGTTCTGCCGAGTACCCAGCCTTCAAAAAGAACTGATCCCGAATCCCCTTCGTTACCACTTCCAGCCCTACTCCGGCCGAAATCCGCCCCTTCCCCAGATCCCCACTATCAGCCGATCGCGCGATAAAGTCCAAAGCCGCACGGCCATCCGTTCCTACATCCACCACCTGCACATCCAGCAAATCGAGAAAGCGCTTGCCACTGGCGTTGCTCACCCAATACTTCGGCGTTGCCGATCCCAGATCCGCCTTCAGTTTCTCTAGCGACGGCATATGGCATCCCTCGCAATGCTTCTCATAAAGAGCAGCACCCTCCGCCACCTTCGCCGCGTCCAGGGCAGGGAAGACACCAGGCCACTTCGGCGATTGCAAGCCCTGATACGGTTCCGGCCCGGACAGCAAATCCTCCAGCGTCTTCAACCCGCTCATGCTCACACTGCTCTTGAATTCTTTGGCATCCGGCCCATACAATTTCGCCATTGCTCTAACCCCCAGCGCCTCCCCTATATTGCGCACCAGCGGATCGGCAATCGACGAGTTGTACTGCACCCACGTAAACCACGACGCATCCCACACCTGCGGAAACCGCACCGGAGCATTCGCCTGCACATAGTTATCCGGTTTCTGCATATCTGCACCAAACACCTGATTCCCGATTCGCGTCAGCGCATCGGTGCGGCCAAAGCCGGCGTCATTCGGATACAGATTCCTGCTCTGCACCAGCGCCAGTTCTTCTTTTGCCTTGGCGATAAACGCTCCAAACTGCGCCTTCAGCGCGGCCCGGTCCGCCTCGGTCGCCTGCGGCCCCAGCACCTTCTCAGCAAACTTGCTATACCGCCACGGCAGCATGTCCGTCATCACCAGCGCAATCCCGAGCGCCTTCTGAAACTCCGTCGGCTGTATCATCGCCACGCCACCTTCAATCCGCACCGCGTAGTTCTTGTAATGCAATTCACCCGTATGGCAAGCCGCACAAGTCAGCCCCAGCACCGGGTAAGTCTTCCCGCTCACCGGGTCGGCGAAATCCGTCTGCCGCGCCAGTCCAACCGGCAACCCATCCGGATTCAGCTTCGGGTCGCGATCCCCGGCCAGAAACCCAAAGCGTCCCAGATACTCCTGCTTGGCAAACGGCTCACAACCGAGAAAACAGGGTTGCTCCAGCGCAAGAAACCAGTCATAAGGCACCAGCCTCGTCCCCTGCGCCGTGTGATGATATTGCGCCCGCTGCGCATCATTCCAGCCCTGCTCCAGTTTCACCAACTGGCCTGGCACCTGATACTCCGGCGTCACCACCCGCAACTGCTTCAACTTCGGATAAGCCACCACCCCAGCAACGACAATCAGGGCCAGAACCACGAGCGCAATTTTCTTAAACATAGCTTCTATCCTACAAAGCGAGAATCCCTTCCGTTACCAATCATGCTTTTTTGCCCTTCGCTAGAATCAGACTGTGAAAGATCTCACCCAGGGCTCCATCCCCCGCCACCTGATCGAGCTAGCCTCCTTCATCGCGGTGAGCATGGTCGTACAGACGCTCTACTTTCTCGTAGACCTCTACTTCGTCTCATCTCTCGGTGGCCCTGCCATCGCCGGCGTCGGTCTGGCTGGCAATCTCATGATGGTCATCCTTGCACTCACCCAGATGCTCGGCGTCGGCACCACAAGCCTGATCGCACAGGCCGCCGGCCGGCGCGATCCATCCGATGCCCAGTCTGTCTTTGATCAATCCTGTTTGCTCTCGGTGCTCCTTGGATTGGCCTTCCTGCTCTTTGGCCTGCTCTTTCAAGACGCATATTGCCGCTGGCTCAGCGCCGATGCCGCAACGCTAGCTGCCGCCAAAGGCTATCTGAAATACCTGGTCCCGGCATTTGCCCTTCAGTTCGCACTAGTCTCCATGAGCTCCGCCCTGCGCGCCACCGGTGTCGTTAAGCCCACCATGGCGGTCCAGGTCCTAACCGTTGCCATCAACGCCATCCTCGCACCAGTCCTGATCGTCGGTTGGGGAACAGGCGTCGCGATGGGCACAGAGGGAGCAGGCCTCGCCACCCTCATTGCCCTTATCGCAGGCGTCGCTGCCCTCTCGGTCTACTTCATCAAGCACGCCAGCTTCGTTCGCTTCAGCAAAGCTGCCTTCACTCCCCGCATCGAAATCTGGAAGCGCCTCATCGCGATCGGCCTCCCCTCGGGTGGCGAATTCCTGATCATGGCCATCTACTCAGCCTTCGTCTACAGCATCATTCGCGATCAGGGTGCCGACGCCCAGGCTGGCTTCGGTGTAGGCGTCCGTCTGATGCAATCCCTCTTCCTGCCGGTAATGGCCGTAAGCTTCGCTGCATCTCCCCTGGCCGCCCAAAACTTCGGCGCCAGGAAAGCCGATCGTGTCCGCCAAACCTTCCGCTCTGCTGCAATCATGGCAGCGGGCCTCATGACAGTGATGACCATCCTCTGCCACCTCTCACCAGAATCTCTGGTAAGAATCTTCACCTCAGACCCGCCCGTCATCACATACGCCACAGACTATCTGCGCATCCTCTCCTGGGGCTTCGTCGCCTTCGGTCTCACCTTCACTAGTTCCGCGATGTTCCAGGCAATCGGCAACGCCTGGCCCGCTCTTCTCAGCTCGGTCCTGCGACTGCTCATCTTCGTCTTCCCCGCACTCTGGCTCTCGCATCGCACAGGCTTCGCGCTCACCCACCTCTGGTATCTGGCCGTCTCCGCTGGCACCGCCCAGTGTCTCTTCAGCCTCGCCCTTCTGCGGCGCGAGTTCGCCCGGCGATTGTCTTTCGATTCTGTTAGCTGAAAGGTTCCCTTGTCCCGCTGCCAACGTGTTGTCGAAACACAGTTTGTCCATCCTCAAGGCACCCATCTGCTATCCATCCAAGGTGCCGGTAAAAACCATCGGCTCTAGACTCGGACTCATTCCCGGTAGAAAGCCACAATGCCGCATTGCCAGCCCTGCGAGCATCCTCCTCCACAAGCCCCAACAGCCTCCGCCCAATTCCCATGCCTTCATAGTCCTGCAGAACAAAGAGCGCAAACACATAGCTTTCATTTAAGTCGGCAATCGAAAATCCAACGATCTGCCCATCGGCTTCCGCCACCCAGCAGCTGTGATTCGCGTCATCGAGAATCACAGCTACCGATTCCGGCGTAATGCCAAGATCAGCAAGCTCTTCTCTGGACAGATGGTTCTCACGCACCGCTGTGCGCACGATAAAGAGTGTCTCAGTGTCGGCTGGCACCGCACGCCGAGTATTTACTTGCATCTGATCTTCAGTTTAGTCTTGACATCGATTGGCCCTACTCCAGCTTCATCAACTCCTTCAAAATCACCTCATTCGTCGGCCTAACCTTGTAATCCTTCTCGGTAAACTTCCACCTCACCACACCCTTCTTGTCCAGAACATAGGTCGTCGGATGAGGCAAAAACCTCCCCCGCGCCGCAGCCTCTGCATTCAACAATCCATACCGGTCAATCACTGCATGATCCGCATCACTCAGCAGCGTCACCACAAACTCCCCATCCGTCTTGGCCTTCACCTTCGGAACAATATCCCCCAGCTTCTCCATCGCATCCGGTGCAATCGCCACGATCACAGTGCGATCCTTCCGCTCAGCCGGAATCAGCTTATGCAACTCAACTAGTTGCGTGGCGCAATAAGGTCACCAGTAGCCCCGGTAGAAAACCAGCACCACATCTTTGCCCTTCAGTGAGCTCAAGCTCACCTTTCCTCCACCAGCCGCAGGCAATTCAAAAGCCGGCGGCATCGCGCCCACTTTCACCCGCTCCAGATCCGCCGGTCCTTCTTGCCCAAGGGC
>CANGVB010000451.1 GCA_947456995.1 Bryobacteraceae bacterium
GCGAAGATTCCATTTGGCAGCTACCAGCGGCATGATTTCTTCCAGTACATAGCGGCTGTACTTGTCGGTGTAGGTGTCATAAAGAATGCTACGCATGGGCCGGGCTCCAACCTTGCCGGGCGAAATGAGGATGTGAATCGCTGCCGGGATGCGCTTCTGGTGCACAAGGTTATCAAGTTGGATGAGCAACCGATTGTTGGCCGTACGGCTGGCGTACTTTTCGCCGTCCTGCCAGATCATGACCGGGGCTGGCGTGTTGGGGTCATACTGAGCTGGCGTATAGACCCAGTAGTCGCTCATCATGCCCTCATAGAGTTTGCTGGCGGTAGTGAACTTTTCGCTGATCTTGCCTTGTGGCACACCGGCTTGTTCATAGGCTTCAGGGCCAAAAGCAGAAAGGTCCATACGGCCGCCGAAGCGTTTGCCCTCCACCATGTAGTGATAGGTGTGGGATGTGTAGATGGCGAGCTTGGCCGTGCCCACAAAGTACGGGCCAGCCTTTTTCATTGGGGCCACAGGGACACTATCCACCAGCAGTTGCGGAGCCTTCAGCGCTTTGATGGCAAATAGAGCATCCGGGCCAACGCTCAAGCCGGCTTCACCTTTTTCGAGTTGTTGCGGGGTGAAGGTGGCTTCAAGAGCTTTCAGAAATTCAGGAGATCCAGGCTTGGCTGCCATCTTCAGGACGTCAGCAGGATCAGGCTTTTGTGCGCAAAGGATCAGCGCGGAGGCGAGCAGTATAAGTGTGGGTCGCATAAGGAGACCCTACGATGCTATGGGATGTAGCCGCGTTGTGCAATCCTTGTTCCGCTGGCGAGTGAAGATTCTTCTTCCTGCCAGGAGACGCCACTGGCTCCCACCCAGCGGTTGTAGAAGTTAAAGAGGGAGCAAACGGTGATTGCGTCATAGATGGCTTCGTCGGTCCAGCCAGCCTTATTGAGCTTTCGAATGTCCTTCTCTTCAATTTCCTGGGCCTCGAGATTTACCTGTACAACGAACTCGAGCAGCAGCCATTCTGCATCGGTGAGGTCGGCATCGCCTTCGAGAACAGCGCCAATAAAGCCCGGGCCTTTGCCCTTCTTGACGCGACCTTCTTTTTCAAAGAGCGCTGCTGCCGCGGCTCCATGAGAATCGCGGCAGAAGGAACATTCATTGCCTTCACTGGTGATGGTGGCGATCAGTTCCCTGAAGGCTGGGCTTAGCGGGGATTCTCCGCGCATGACTTCCTGGGTGAACTGATTGAGCAAGTCGGTTGCCTTCGGTTTAAAGGCAAGCAGATGCATAATGCCGGGAATTTCGCGACCCGCTGCACGCATGGCTTCGATGCTCTTGGCATATTGACCACCGGGCTTTGTGTTCTTTTCCAGATCCTGTAGGTAGATGTCGGCCATTGCTACAGTCTAAAGGAAGGTGGTGGGGTATTTGCAAGTGGCTTTACGGTACTATGCTGCCTTTATGCTTTGTCCGCTACTGATACGAGAAAGCAACTCGTTGAGAGCTACGGTGTTTAAAGGTTTGCTGAGGTAAGCATCCATACCTGCGGCAATGCAGCGGTCTGCATCGCCCTTGATTGCCAGAGCAGTCAAGGCAATGATTGGGATATGGCCACCCTCTACAGCCTCGCGAGCCCGAATGGCTTGAGTGGCCTCAAGCCCATCCACTTCGGGCATGTGTACATCCATCAACACGACGTCAAAGGATTCCGCTTTCAGCGCTTCAATCGCCAGCTTTCCATTGACTACCGGAACCACTGAGTGCCCGGCACGAGTGAGAACACGTTGCATCAGGACACGGTTAACTTCGTTGTCTTCGGCCACCAGGATCTTCAGAGGCTGAATGGGTTTCTCGACTCTTTCCGATACCACCTGAATTGGTGCGCTCGCGGCCTGCATTTCGAGCGCGAATGAGAAGGTGCTGCCGGTACCCGCTTTCGATGCCACCTTTAGGGTGCCGCCCATCATCCGAACCAGTTGGGCCGAAATAGAGAGGCCCAGGCCGGTTCCGCCGAAGCGCCTGGTTGTGGAAGCATCGGCTTGAGTAAAGGCCTGGAAGATACGTTGCTCCTGCTCTGGGGTGATACCGATTCCCGTATCTGTTACCGAAATCAGCACCTGATAGCGTCCATCCCCAAGAGGTCGAGACTTTAGCTCTAACTCGACCGAGCCTTTTTCTGTAAATTTAACCGCGTTGCCCAATAAGTTGATCAGAACCTGTTGCAGCCGGCCGGGGTCTCCGCTGAGCGAGGAAGGCAGTTCTGGATCGATTTTGGCTACAAGCTCGAGATTCTTGCCCTGAGCGGCAAGCCGTAGAATTTGTACGGATCGATGGACTACTTCTTTGAGGTCGAAGGCAATTGATTCGAGCGTGAGCTTGCCGCTTTCGATGCGGCTGAAATCCAGAATGTCATCGAGGATTTCCAGCAAACTGCGTGCCGAGTTGCGCGCCATCGACAGGTACTCGCGCTGCTCTTTGCTTAGATCTGTTTCGAGGGTGAGTTCGGTCATGCCCAGGATGCCGTTCATCGGGGTACGGATCTCGTGGCTCATATTGGCCAGGAATTGGCTGCGGGCACGAGCGCTGAGGTCTGCCTGTTTGCGGGCTTGAGCAAGCCGCTGCGCAAAAATCGTAACCAGAACCAACAGGGCCAACGCGGCGAAAATGAGAATCTTCAGGAGTTCATTTCTCTCGCGGGTCTTGTTCATCCACTCCATAAATGCCGAGTCTGTGCGGGTGATCAGCTTCCATCTGGTGGCGAGTTCAAAGATTTCCCCCGTATCGGTGAGTTCTTCAATCGCTGCTCTGAGCCTCTCTGCATCCTGCATGTGACTGAAGCGCGAAGCTACGGCGAAAGACCGGCCTCCTTCTTCGATCAACAGCGAGGCCAAACGAACCGGCGGGCACGCAGCGGGACGGTTGAGTAAGATTTCGTCGGCAAACCGGTAATCCAAATGCGCAACATCGATCTTGCCCTGGCACATCTGGATGAAGGCATCCTCTGCGCTGGTGAATATTTCTACCCTTGTGTTGGCCGGAAAGCTACGCTGCGGACGGAAATTCTTTTGCGGCGAGGCTACACCAACTGCCTTGCCGGCAAGATCTGCAACTGATTTGATGTTGAGGGTCTCGGGGAAGTAAAGCGTGGTACCGATTTTCCACCACGAGTCCGAGATGAACATCGTTTTCTCGCGCCCGTCGTAAATTGTTACAAACGGCCAAACATCAGCCTGGTTTTTTTGAAAGGCGTCATCCGGCCCACCTGCTGTGCGGACCCATTGCAGCTGATATCCAGCCTCTTCTGCCGCGCGGTTCAAAACGTCTACCGCAAAGCCTGCAGGCTTGCCATCCGCATCCCAGTAGTTGAAAGGGACGCTTTGGTTCGATCCGATTCGGAGGATCTTCTTCTGCTTGAATCTCTGGCATCCCGTGGTGACAAGAACAAGCATCACAAAAAGCCAGACACCGAAGCTACGTTTCGTGGTCATTGGAGATGACTAATAAAATCCTGATCTCCGATCTTATCGGTAATTGGTGGCTAAGTCTTAGCCCAATCCCTTTCTGATCGTACTGAGCAAGATGTCTTCCGCGGCGGGGCCTACTCTGGACACGATGCTGGTTTCGTAGCCCTGTTCCGGGTAAGCTGCTGCGGTGCCGATGTACATCGGGCCGTAATCACCATATGCGGCCATGGCCGTCCACCCGGCAGTATTCTCCTTGATTGCCGCCAGTTGGTATTCGACGAAGAGTTCGCCGGGCATATGAACGATGGCTGCTCCGTCCATGCGCAGGGTCTGAATGGTGATGTTTGGGGCCTTAGCCTGGCAGCGCTGCCACCATGCAAGATAACGGGCGCTGCTGGCCCGATCTCGGGGGATTACCTTGGGGTCTTCTAGCACCTTGCGGATTGCCGCTTCGTTGTAAGCTGCGCCTTCGCGGTGGGGCAGGTGGATGGGGTTGGCCCGCCACTCGAGTCTGGCAACCGGGCGAGGCCTTGCATTTGCCAGCGAAGTTTTCATTGCGTCTGCAATGCGAGCAGCCAACACTGCGCGATTGGCCGGGGCCCCGTCGTTGTATTTACCTGCACCAACGTTTCCTGCTGCGCCCGTAAAGTAGACGTTAAAGCCGGGCACCGACTCGCGGGCAATTCCAACAAAGTCGGGATTTACTATGCCTTTACCGTAGTAAGACATCGGGTGTGTGGCGTAGTA
>CANGVB010000452.1 GCA_947456995.1 Bryobacteraceae bacterium
GAAGCGCTGGGTCGCCGATGGCCTTGGAGGTGGCGATTCGGGCTACGTAGGCTTTGGTCTTGAGTTGTTCTTCGACTGAGGAATAGTAGCCTCGGGTAATGGAGTCGCCGATAAGCATGACGCGGGGGAGAGCGGAGTCCTTCATGTGTGGGAGCCAGGCGTCGCACCACTCGATGGATTCGCGGTGAGGTTCGGCTGCCAGAAGGAGTGAGGCGAGGAGCAATGCGTGCATGTTTTATCGTAATCATCTTTTTTCTTCAAGCTGTCTGACTGTTTGCCGATAAGAATCGCAATGGGTGGTATACGCCCTGATGTTTGGAGGTCTAAGCAAGATGCCGGTTGATATGGGAAGCGTGGTTCTAGAGCGACTGCGGCGACAGACTCGCGATTTGCAGAAGAAGGTAGAGGGGGCACCGCTGTATCGGTCGATGTCTGAGGGGAAAGCCACGCAGGAGAGCTATGGCTTGTTGCTGCAAAGGATGTGGGCGTTTCACCAGAGCTTTGAGGGGCAGGTGCGGGGAAGGCGAGAGTGGAGTGACTTTGGCTTTGACCTTGATGCCCGGCTAAAGCTGGCGGCCATTGAGCGTGATTTGGCGTTTTTGGGAATGGGAGTAGATCGCACCTTGAGTCTTGACTTGCCTTTGGAAGGGGCGAGTTTTGGGAAGGTTTGCGGATATCTTTACGCGACAGAGGTGATGACTCTTGGCGGGCAGATGATGGTAAAGATGATGGCCCGGAAACTGGGCATTGGCCCTGTTGCTGGCGGTGAGTATCTATATTCTTATGGAGACCGGGTGACGAGGATGTGGCGGGACTGTCAGGACTTTTTCGATCGTGTGGGTGAGAGTCGTGGCTCTGCTGGAATCGACATGGCCGAGGGTGCTACGGAGGCGTTTGGTTTGCTGGATGGCTGGTTGAGAAAGTAGTCTTTAGTTTCGGACTTCGAAGCAGAGGAAGGTGCAATCGTCGTGAACGAGTGGGCCGTTAGAAAAGACTTCAAGGCAGTGTTTGAGGCTTTGTTTGATGGTGTGTAGATCTTCGTTTCTGTTGGCGTTGAGAATCCTGAGGAGACGGTCTTCGTCGAAGAATTCGCCGTTTGGGTTGGGGCATTCAGTAATGCCATCGGAGTAGATGAAGAGGCGGTCTCCGGGGGCGAGAATTTGAAAGGCCTGATCGTAGTGGGTATTGCTCTTGATGCCGAGGGGAAGGTTGGCGGGGCCGAGGGAATCGATCATCTGGAGATTCTTCCAACCATCTTTGGGACTCCAGGCTAGGGGTGGAGGATGGCCTGCGTTTGCGTAAAAGAGGGTTCCGTCAAGGCGGTTAAAGCTAAGCACTACTGCAGTGGTGAGTGCATGGAAACCTCGCTCTACAATCTTTTCGTTTAAGCTGCGAAGGATTGCTGAGCCATCTAGAGAATTCATGTAATCCAGTAGAAGTTGATAGAGCCAGTCGCTGAGTTCTGCGGCTTCTTCACCGTGACCACGCATGTCAGCCAGGACTACGCGGGTCAAGATGTCGTAGGAGCAGACACTGAAGTAGTAGATGTCTCCTCCCCTGGTTGCGCCGCTGGCGCTGGAATGGATGGTTGCGGTAATGCCTGAGGTACAAACATCCTCGCTGGTAACGTTGATGCCACCCCAGATTTCGGCACAGTGAATTTCTGGCACTTGAAGCTATTCCGTTTCGCCCTTGACGGGCTGATTGCAAAGGACGGCTTTGCGGTCGTTGTCTTTGTTCATGGTGTTCCTCAAGTTGATTCGCCAGATCGGCGGTAAAGGTAACGCTGTCAAATCATTTGTTGTTTACCGTAACTCAGGGCGCTTGGGCAGCGAATTGGGAATGGTGGCAAGCGAGCACAATCCGGTGGGCAACATTGAAATTGCAAATCGAGATCGGGAGAATGAAGCCCGCATCTTGAAAGAGTTGATGATCCAGTATCAGAAGGGTGATAGTCAGGCGGCGAATGATTTGGTGATGTTGTTGAATCGAACGTTGGCGCGATATATGTACGCTACTTCTCTTGGGGCATTGAACCTTGATGACCTGTTGCAGGATTGCTGGTTGCGAATTCATAAGGCCAGGAGCAGCTACCGCGCTGGAGAGCCGGTGATGCCTTGGGTGCTGGCGATTGCGCGGCACGTGCGGATTGATGCTTACCGCAAATGGTTGCGCACCAGCGGACGTGAGACGGAGTTGCTCGATACCAGTGATGAGGGGCGGGGAAATCCTCAAGCACAGTGGGAAAGTTCAATGGCGGCAGAGAGCTTGATGCGTCTAATTCGGGTGTTGCCGGAATCGCAGCGTGAGGTGATCGTTATGCTGAAGGTGACTGGCATGAGTGTTCAGGAAGTCGCATTGGCGATTGGGTCTACACCGGCTGCGGTGAAGCAGAAAGCGTATCGTGCTTATCAGACGATACGAGGCGCTTTGGGTGTTGAAAACCGGTACAGGAGACGCAAGATGAACTGCGCTGAAGTGGACCGGATGCTAAGTGAAGGAATGTCGAGGGTAGAGATTCTGACCAGAGGCGGGGACCATATCCGCGGCTGCGAGCGGTGTGGCCCGATGCTGGAATTCGTTGAGGCGGCGATTGTATTGCCTCTCGATGAAGGGGCGAGCGAGCGGAGGATTTCTGAAAGATTGACGGCGAACCTATTGCCTGCTGCACCGATGCCTGGGCCTCTTCGCAATGTGGTGGGGATTGTGGGCGTTGCGGCAGGGATCTGGCTGGTTTGGACCTTGATGATGGGCGTACCCGGCTTCAAGCAATTGGACAAGATGCGGCGGCTGGCGATGACGGTCTATTCGATGGTGTTGCTGGTGTTGCTTGCGGTGTCGCTGGTGCGACTGATGCGGCCGGCTTCAGCCCAGCCGATTCCACCGAAGCTGCTGGTGGGAGCGGTAGTGGTGGGTTATCCGGTGCTTGCTTCGCTGGTTTTTCCTGTGCAGCCCGGGCATGGATTTGTCGCTGAAGGGCTAGTTTGTTGCCTTTTTGGGTTGATCACTTCGAGCTTGTCCGGAACGCTGGTGTGGGGTCTGATGAGACGAGGCTATGCAACCAATGGAGTGATGGCCGGGACTGTGATTGGAGCCGTAAGTGGGCTGATTGGCATTGTGGCGCTGCAATGGATATGTCCGGACCATGAGGGGGCGCACATTGCTTTGTGGCATGGCCTGGTTGGGATTCTAAGCGTTGCCGGCGGGAGTGGCGCCGGTTATCTGGCATCCCGGCGCGCGTAGCGGGATGTTCTGAGGATGGCTGGGGTGCCGGGCTTGAGAACCTCATACCAGAGGGTGAGGAGTTCGCCGTTTTTTAGTTCGACTGTAGAGGGGTAGCCGAGGTCGCTCACACCGTCTTCGGAGAGGATGATGGGCTCTGACCAGGTTTGGCCGTTGTCTTTGCTGGTGCGGAGGTGGTTGCCTCGGGGGGCGCGGCGGTACCCGTAGCTCATGACTAGCGTGTTGTCTTTGAGGCGTAGCAAGTGGCTGGGGAGGCCCCAGACGCCGATGGCTTTGGGGACGGACCAGGTCTTGCCGCCGTTGGTGGATTCGGTTTGCAGCGTTTCCTGAGAGTTGGCTTTGTTGTGGTTTCGGATGTGGACGATGAGGTGGCCGTTGGCGGCTTCGACACCGTGGAGCTCGTGGTAGTTGTCGGCAGTGTCTCCGGGGCGGGTGGGGATGGTGGCGAGCCAGCGCCATTTTTGCCCGTCGTCCTTTGATTCGATCACTCCGATTTCGCCTGAAGGGTCTGGGTACTTCTTGCCGGGGTAGAGGAGGCGGCCGTCCTTTAGCTGGATGACGCCGTGGGGACTGGTAACCGGGACTTTGTAGGGAGTCGACCAGGTGAGGCCGCCGTCGGTGGAGCGGAGCATGTAGGCACCGAGGAGGCTGTCTCGTTGCTGTTGGGTGGTGGCTCGTTCTGCAGCCTGCCAGGCTTCGGTTGAGTAGAGCTTTTGCTTCTGGTAGACGAGGGAGGTAAAGGTTGTGACGAGGAGGGTGCCTTTGGCTGTTTCGGTGATGCCGGCGTCACGATCGTCGATGGGGGTGTCGAGGATGACTTGCGGCGTGGACCAAGTGAGGCCTTCGTCCTGGGAGCGGATGATCTCGACGCGGCCGAAGGGGCAGACGTGGGCCTGGCGGGAGCCGGAGTAGGCGACGATCAATTCTCCGTTTGAGCGGCGGGTGAGGGTGGGCC
>CANGVB010000453.1 GCA_947456995.1 Bryobacteraceae bacterium
GGAGTTTACGGCTGGGTTTCTCAAGCGCCATCAGAACAAGCTGATGTTTGGCAGCGATTGCGCTTGCGCCGATGGACGTGGGAGTGGGGTATCGCAGCAGAAGAACCCAACGGCGAGCCGGATGGCTGGCAAGTGTGTGGCACGTGAAACGCTAGGGATTCTGAACAAGCATCTCGATGGTGGGGCGCTGACGAAGGTGACGTGGGGGAATGCTCACCGTTTGTACAAGATCAAAGCCTAGGCTTCCCAGGTGCCGGTGAGGACGATGCGCTCGAGGGGCTCGCCTTTGGCGAGACGGTCGAGGTTGGTGGCGATGCGGGTCATGCGGCGCTCGATCATTTTGTTGGTCCAGGCGCTGAGGTGAGGGGTGACGAGGACGTTGGGTAGCTCGTGGAAGGGGAGGCGTGAGCCGTTGAGGGTTTGACCGATGTCGGTGGGGTATTGGTACCAGGCATCGAGGGCGGCATGGAGGTCGCGTGAGGCGAGGGCGGTATAGAGAGCGGATTCGTCGATGATTTCGCCACGGGCTACGTTGATGAGCATGGCACCGGGTTTGAGGGATTCGAGTTGGTGGCGGGTGATGAGGCGGCGGGTGTCTTCGGTGAGAGGGCAGGAGACGACGAGGAAGTCGCATTTGGTGTAGAAGCCGGGGTCTTCGTGGGTGGTGCGTTTGGTGAGGACTTTCATGCCGAAGGCTTCGGCTCTGGTGGCGATGGCTTTGCCGATGGTGCCGTAGCCGAGCAGGGAGATGGTTTTGCCGTAGAGCTCGTGGTGGACCTGGCCGGCGGTGCGGGCGCTGCCGCTCCAGTTGCCCTGGCGGAAGGCGCTGGCGTGTTCTTCGATTCTGGTGAGATGGCGGAGCATTACGTAGAAGACGTACTCGGCGATGGGTGGGCCGTGCTCGAAGACATTGGAGAGGTGGCAGCCGAAGGGGAGCTCTTCTGTATCGGTATGCGGGACGCCTGCGCCGGGGATGAAGACTGCTTTGAGGTGACGGGCGAGGGAGCGCCATTCGGGACGGAAGTTGCTGGTGAGGATGGCGTCGGCGCCGCGAAGTTCCTGACGCAACCAGGCGTCATCTCCCCATTCGCCTTCGATGTCCCATTGCGTGTCGATTAGCTTCTTGAGGAGGGGTTCGAAGTAGGCGTAGGCGGGGTCGTAGATGATGAGTCGCATGGCGTTAGACGGAGGAGGGGCGTTTGAGATCCCAGAGGCGGGAGCTGGCCCCGAGGAGTTTGGCTTCGAGGGCGCGGCTGCCGTGTTCCTGGAGGAATTGATATTCGGCTTCGGCGATGGGGAGTGCTTCGAGGAAGCGGATGGTGAGGGTGCCCATGACGGCGGGTTTGAGTTGGGGGAAGCTCCACTGGGATGCGTCGACGAAGTAGAGGTGAGGTACGGAAGCTTTGGGATACCACTCGTGGAGGCAGTCTTGAATGATGTTGCCGGGAGTCAGGTATTTTTTGGTTCGCATGATGCGGAAGGCGGCAGCGGCGAGGACTTCGAGGCAGCCTTCTTTTGCGGAGTCAAAGATGCCGACCAGTTCGAGGCGCTGGGTCTCGAGGACTTTGGGTGCGGTTAGCGGGGTGCGCCAGAGGCCGATGGTGGCGAGCGAGCTGAGTTCTGGTTCCGGGTGGCCGGGGACGCTGAGGACGGTGGTTTCGTATTTGCGTGTGATGTGGCAGATGCGCTGGAGGTTGGGCGGGCCGCCAAAGGCGTTGGCAAGCAATCTTTCGATGTGCTTGTCTTCACTTACAATTTCCGGCCGATTTAACTCCATCTGTCTCTCTATCGTAGCGTTTCGATTTATAAAGGGAGAATGCGGATTTTGACTCTCCTGTTTGCGCTGGGTGCATTTGCAGCCGACCGGGATCTTGATGGGGTGGCTGATGAGCTGGAGCAAAGCTTGCTTGAGCGGTTTGTGCCGCGGTTTTATGTGGCGAAGAACGATTGTGATTTAGCTCCGGCGGAGTTTGAGCGAGGGCGGATGGAGCCGGTTTTAAGGCAGCGGAATGGGACTATTTATGGGCAGGTGTTTGCGGTGAGTGGGGGGCTGGAGCTGCACTACTATCATCTGTGGGCTGAGGATTGTGGCAGGGTACGGCACAAGCTGGATGCCGAGCATGTGTCGGGTTTTCTGGTGGAAGAGAAGGGAGAGTGGCGGGCGCGGTATTGGTATGCGGCAGCGCATGAGGACACGGTGTGTGACCGTGGGGCGGCGGCTCGGGCGGGATTGCTTAATTCGGAGTGGAGGGGGCCGGAGGTGTGGATTTCTCGAGGGAAGCATGCGTCGTTTTTGAGTGAGTCGGCGTGCAGGGCAGGGTGTGGATCGGACCGGTGTGATCGGAGTGAGCGGCTGACGGTAGCGCAGGTGATCAATCTTGGGGAGGCCGGGAATCGTCTGAATGGCTCGGACTGGCTGATGGCTCCGGAGTGGAATTTGCGCGAGAAGATGGGGAGCGATTTTCCTCCCGATTTGCAGAAGGCACTGGATAAGAGCAAACGGATTATTGCAGCGAACCCGGCGACGCCTGGAGTGCAGCCGGTGATTTTGGCGGGGAGCACAACGATTGATTCGCTGGCTTTAGCCAATAACAAGACGGAAGGAGCGTTGACGAAGGCGCACAAGGCAACGAAGGCGTGGTTGCGAAAGCACTTGAACTAGGCGACCAGGCGTGGGGTGAGGTACCACTTGAGGGTGCCGTGTGGTTGTGCTGAGAAGCCTTCGATGTCGATGCGGAGGATGGCACCTTTTTTGACGTCGATGCGGAGACTGCTGGAATTGAGGAGCAGGGAAGAGGCAGTGCTGAGGAGCGGCTCGTGGGATACGATGAGCAAGCGGGCTTCTGATTTGTGCATGCGGACTTCTTCCCATAGCTCGTTGGAATGAGCGTTGGGGACGAGCGCACTGGATTCGAGGATGTCTGCTTTGTAGGCTAGAGATTTGGCGGCGATTGCGGCGGTTTCGATGGCCCGTTTGTAGGGGCTGGAGAGGATGAGAGTGGGGCGCAGTTCAGCCTGCGCGGCGACCTTGAGAATCTCGCGGAGTTTGCGTTTGCCGTCGGCCGTGAGAGCGCGATCTGCGTCTCGCCCGGTGGGGGCTACGTCTTCAGCGATTCCGTGCCGTAAAAGATAAAGTTCCATTTGCCCTTAAAGCCTTGATTATCAATACTACGATGAAAGCTGTGTCAATTTCGCGACGAGATCTGGCGGGGATGGCTTTGGCGAGTTCGATCGTCATGGCGTTCTGTTCTATTGCGGCGAGCCAAATCCTTCTGGGGCTGGCACTGGTGCTGTTTTTGTCTTTGCGCGAGAAGCCGGTTTGGCCGGTGGGGATGGGATGGGCAGGGGCGTTTCTGGGCCTGACGCTGGTGGCAGCGCTGGTGAGTGGGGACGCACGGAGTGCTCTGCCGCAGATCAAGAAGCTTTACCTGTGGACCTTGCTGCCGCTGGGGGCGACGCTGCTGGCGCGGGGCTTTCCGCGGGCGGCGATCGTGTGGCCGGTTTGTGTTGTGGCGGGGGCTTCGGCGTTGTGGAGTTTCTGGGAGTATTACTCGAAGTGGCAGGCAGCGGTGGCGGCGAAGCAGGACTTTTACCTGGCTTATGTGGCGGACCGGATTACGGGGTTTATGAGCCACTGGATGACCTTTGGCGCGCATATGATGATTGCGTTTTCGCTGGTGGGTGCGGTGTTGTTGTTTACGCGGCAGAGTGTGGCGAGGCGTGTGCTGCTGGTGGTTTTGCTGGGTGTGTTTGGTGTGGCGATTCTGCTGGGGCAGACACGGTCTATCTGGCTGGGGGTGGGGTGTTCTGCGGCAGTGCTGATGGCTTGCTGGCGGCCGTGGTCTTTGTTGTCATTACCGGTGGTGGTGGCGTTGACTTATGTTGTTGCGCCGGCTGCGATTCGGAGCCGGATGGAGAGTATCGTGCGGCCGCATGGGGAGGTGGATTCCAATGCCCATCGCGAGGTGACACGGGAGGTGGGCTGGCGGATGATTGCAGCGCATCCTTTGTTGGGGCTTGGGCCTGAGGGGCCGGGGAAACATTTTCGGGAATACCTGACACCGGAGCGGGCTGCGAAGCCGCTGCCGGATGGTTATTACGGGCATCTCCATAATCTTTATCTGCAGTATGGGGCGGAGCGGGGACTGCCGGCGTTGTTCTGCTTCTTTGTGTTTGTGGGGTTGAATGTA
>CANGVB010000454.1 GCA_947456995.1 Bryobacteraceae bacterium
AAGGCAGGGAAGTTGTAGTGCAGCGTCCAGCGCTTGCTGGTTTCGGTGAAGTCGAGCATCTCGATCTTCTGTTCGTCGTCGCTGGTGCCGAGGGTGGTTGTTACCAGAGCCTGAGTTTCACCGCGGGTGAAGAGGCAGGATCCATGCGTGCGGGGCAGGATGCCGACTTCCATTTCGAGCTTGCGGATTTCGTCGAAGGCACGGCCATCGGGACGGCGGCGCTTGTCGAGCATCTCAGCGCGGAAGATCTGTTCCTTAAGAACGTCGAAGTACTTGCCAGCCAGAACCTGCTTGGCCTTGAGTTCGTCGGTGGTGCCTTCAAACAATGCCTTGGCTTTAGCCTTGCATTCGTCAACCTTGGCGTAAGACTCGAGCTTGGAATACTTCTTGGTGTCCATCGCATCGGTCAGGTCTGCCTTGAGAGCCTTCTCGATGGTCGCGTAGATGGTCTTGTCCATCTCGGGCGGTGTGTAGGCGCGCTTCGGTTTGCCAGCCTTGGCAACCAGCTCTTCGATGCCCTTGATGATCGTGCGGCAGCAATCGAGGCCAAAGTCTACGCAGCGCAGGACGTCTTCTTCAGGAGCGCCCATACCGCCGGCTTCCACCATGACGACACCTTCTTTGGTGCCAGCAACCACGATGGAGATCTCGGCGCGCTTGGCTTCGTCATAGGTCGGGAGAGCAATCAACTTGCCATCAAGAACTGCAACGCGCACACCAGCGAGCACGTGGTGGAAGGGGATGTCAGACAGAGCAAGTGCCGCACCAGCACCAGACAACGCCAGAATGCCAGGGTCGCGCGAGGGGTCGGCCGAAATGACAAGGCCAACAACCTGGGTATCGTTCAAATAACCTTCGGGGAAGAGCGGACGGAGCGGACGGTCCATCAGGCGGGCATTGAGCGTTTCTTTCTCGCTCATGCGGCCTTCACGCTTGATGTAGCCGCCAGGGTACTTGCCGGCTGCGTAAGTGTACTCGCGGTAATCGCAAGTAAGGGGGAAAAAGCTTGCAGTGTCTTTGGGCTTTGCATTCGAGCAAGCCGTGGAAAGAACTACTGAATCGCCGCAACGAATTACGACAGAACCATTGGCCTGCTTGGCCATCTTGCCGGTCTCGATGGTAATGATATGACCATGGAGATCGATCTCAACTGTATGAATCATCTATTGATTCCTCCTGAACGCGTCACAACTATAGGACGCGGTGATCTTGAAACAAGATCAAGGAGACGATTTGAATACTGATTGTGTACTCTGCCCTCCGGGACAGAGATCAGGCAATACCCCAAAAACGGAAGCAGCCGGAGAAGCGATTTCCGGCTGCAAATTTGATTTTAACTGGTTACTTGCGAATCCCGAGCTTGGCGATCAGTGCTTGATACGCCTGAGGGGTACGGCCCTTCAGGTAATCCAGCAGCTTACGCCGCTGAGCGACGAGCAACAGAAGACCACGACGGGAACTGTGATCTTTTTTGTGAGTCTGGAAGTGATGCGTGAGCTGCGTGATACGTGCGCTTAACAGCGCCACTTGCACTTCCGTTGAACCAACATCTTTTTTGTGACGGGCGTTTGCCGCCACGATTTCTTTTTTCGCTTCTACTGCCAATGCCATTTTAAGGGGGGTACTCCTCTTCGTTCCTTAATCAACCTTTTGTTCGCCTTTCAGGTTAGCATAAACGCAATCAATATGGAAAACCGCGTTGTATGTCTATTTGTAGCTTTTATGGGCGGATGGCTGCTAAACGCGGCTTTGCCGGTTAAAACGGTGCTCGATAACAAAAAGGTGAAAGTGGTAGAAACCACGTATTTGCCTGGAGTTGCGAGGGAAGCGGGCGTGCGGGAGAGCGATCAGGTGATTGTTTTTCTCGAAGATTGCGCCTACGAAAGAAAAGATCCGGTTACGGGAGAATTAACGATTCGGAAGCGGAAATCCGGCGAAGTGATCTGGCATGACAAGGGGGAAGCGGCTCCTCAATTGACCAATCAGGGCAAAACTCCCTATCGAACTATCACTGTTGAGTTGCAGTAAATGTGGTTCGCATGGCTCATGCGATGGGCGAGCCGATTTCATGAACCAATGGTGGCTGACCGGAAGCGCTCGCTTTTTGCCAGCTTGTCGGGGATGGTTCTTGAGATCGGGGCAGGGCATGGAGTGAACCTTCAGTATCTTCCTCCAGAGGTGAGGTGGACCGGTTATGAACCGAATCGCTACCTTGCTGCCGAGATCGTGGTGCCGGAGGGCGGCGAGTTGGTTGTCGATGCCTATCATGGGCAGCCGGGTGAATTCGATGCCGTGATTTGCAGCCTGGTGCTGTGCAGCGTGAAGGACCCAGCTCAGGTTCTTGCCGGTTTGTACCGCTGTCTTAAGCCTGGAGGGCGGTTTCTGTTTCTTGAGCATGTGGCAGCTGATCGCGGGTCGAGGTTGAGAGCTGCCCAAGAGCGGTGGTTGCCAATCTGGAGGTGTTGCGCTGGTGGGTGCCATCCGAATCGGGAGACAGCCCGGTTGATTGCTGAGGCGGGATTTGATATCAAATGGTCGGAGCGATTCGATTTGCCGCTTGGATTGGCAGGTCCACATTTGATCGGGGAGGCCCTTCGGCGATGACCACAGACGAACGCGAATTGTGTTGGGCAGAGTTTGAGCGTGCTACGCGGGAGCGTACTCATGCCTTTCGTCAACCCGTTGTGATGAGCGTGGACGAGGAAGGATATCCTTCAGGCCGTGTCTTGACCTTGCGAGCGGTGGACAGGCAAAACGTGAGGCTTCGCTTTCATGTAGACCGTCGTAGCCCGAAGTTTGGACATTGGATGCGGCAGCCAGTCATTGCTGCTGTTTTCTACGATGGCCCGGCCAAGTGGCAAGTGCGTGTGAAGGGTCTTGCCGAGTTGCATTTTGACGATGATGTCGCCCGTGCCGCATGGGGGCACACCTCGCCGATGGGCAAGCGAACCTATCTGACTACCGCGGCTCCTGGCCTTGAACTGGATTGGGATTCTGGCAGTGCGTATCCCCCTGGCCTTGAACTGCGACGGCCAACTCCAGAAGAAAGCGAAGCTGGGTATGCAAACTTCGCAGTGGTTCTGGTTGAAGTCCTCGAGCTTGATTCGCTCCATCTTGCCAAGGACGGTCACAAGCGCTTTCAGATCATCGAAGAAGTACATTCTGTTCGTCGATTGGCACCCTGATTTGCTAACTTAGAGAGACACAGCAGTCTCCCCGTCTGAGCGCTTCTTTCCCTTGTTGGAATCCATCCAGGAGCGCGCATCTCATGACAGTTATGTTTTGGCCGGTGGTCATTTTTATGGCCATCTCTTTGGCTATTGGTCTCTATACCTACACACAAGTGCGTGGGTCGAGCGAGCGGTATACGGTTTGTGGGAAGTCTATGCCCTTCCTGGTTGTGGGGACGGCGTTGCTGGCGCAAGCTGTCGATGGAAACGCGACGTTGGGGAATGTTTCGCTGGTGTGGTCGAGCAATATCTGGGGTGGGTTGCTGATTCCTTTGGGGCTTGCGGTAAGTCTGGTACTGGTGGGGAAATATCTGGCGGCTCCGCTCAATGAGATGGACTTGATGACGTTGCCTGAGTTCTTCTATCGCCGCTATGGCAAGGGGACGGAACTGCTGGTGAGCATCGTCACTCTGGTTTGCTTCACAGTGTTGATCGCGGGGAACCTGAGCGCTGTGGCGTGGATTCTGAGTGTTGTGAGCGGCATGAGCTATTTGCAGTCTCTGATGATCGGGACGGTTGTGATTCTTGCCTACACGATGGCGGGCGGATTGTACTCGGCGATCTGGACGGACTTCTTTCAGATTCATGTGGCGCTGATTGGCTTTGTGGCTGCCGCGGTGTATCTGATTGTGAACTACGGGACGGCCCCGATGACTGCGGCTGTGGATGCAGGGAAGCTCGACATCAGCGCGCTCACCAAGCTCTCGGCTGGTGCGCTACCCAATTGGGCCAACTTCCTCTCACTTGCAATTGGCAATGCGATGGCGCGTGAGTTGATGGAGCGGGTGTGTAGCGCCAAGAGCGGCGAGACAGCCAAGAACGCCTGCTACTACGCGGCCGTGTTGACGTTGGTTGTAGGGGGTTGCGCGACGCTGATGGGGATCTATAGCGTGAGCCTTGTTCCGAAGGCTGATGATGCTCGTATGGTGTTGCCGATGCTTGCCAATGGCATTCTG
>CANGVB010000455.1 GCA_947456995.1 Bryobacteraceae bacterium
TGACCCGCAGGGGCGTCTGCTGATTTGCGACATCGGCAACGACCGCGTGCGCCGTCTCGACCTCAACAGCGGCACCATCGAAACCTATCTCGGCAATGGCGAAAAGAAAGATCCGGTGGAAGGCGCGAAGCTCCTCGATACCCCACTGCTGGCCCCACGTGCAATCGAGATCGGCAAGGACGGCAAGCTCTTCATCGTTAAGCGTCAGGGTAATGCACTGTACGAAGTAGACCCCAAGCGCGGCACTTATCATCTGCTCGCCGCCAAAGGCTTCAACGGCCCCAAAGGCATTGCTGCCGGCCCGAAGAATACGCTCTATATCGCCGACACCGAAGCCCACGCCATCCAGCGCTTTGACATCAAGACAGGCAAGATTACGAAGGTGGCAGGCAGTGGGCAAATCGGCGATGGGCCGGACGGCGATCCAATGCAGTGCAAAATGAATCGTCCGCACGGCGTCTTCGTCGACAAGAAGGGTATGGTCTACGTCGCCGACAGCGAGGCGCACCGTATCCGAAAATTCAAAAGTGAAATAAGATAATGGCGTGCAAGCTCGTGTCCTGATTGCGCTGACCGGACTCCTGTCCCTGTTGGCAGCCGAAGAATCCAAGACCTTCACCGCGATGCAAAAGCGTTGGTGGGCCGTCCAGCCTCTCGCCCGCGTCAGCATACCCACCGTGAAGCAGACCAGTGGGCAAAGAACGAAATCGACACTTTCGTACTTGAAAAGCTTGAAGCCAAAGGCCTCAGTCCGAATCCCGCTGCAGACAAAGCCACCCTCCTGCGCCGCATCACGCTGGACCTTACCGGCCTTCCGCCAACTGTAGAGGAGATGCAAAGCTTCCTCGAAGACTCCTCACCCAAAGCCTGGGAGCGCGTGGTGGATCGCCTGCTTGCCTCATCTCACTACGGCGAACGCTGGGCACGACACTGGCTTGATGTTGCCCGCTACGCCGATAGCGATGGCTTCAAGGCTGACGATACTCGCGCTCACGTCTGGCGTTATCGCGACTATGTCATCAAGAGCTTCAACGACGACAAGCCCTACGATCGCTTCGTCAAAGAACAGATCGCTGGTGACGAACTTTATCCCGGCAACAACGATGCCAAAATCGGCGTCTCCTTCAATCGGCACTTCCCGGACGAATACAATGCCGCTCACATCAAGCTACGCCGTCAGGAAATGCTCAACGACATCACTGACGCCGTAGGCTACGCCTTCCTCGGAGTCACCCTTGCGTGCGCGCGTTGCCACGATCACAAATTCGATCCGCTTCTGCACAAGGATTACTACCGCCTGCAAAGCTTCTTCTCCAATGTCCGTATCGATGATGGCGTAGTACTGGATGGGCCAGAACAGCAAAAGGCCTACAACGAGCAACTCGCCAAGTGGGAAACCGCTACAGAAAAAATCCGTACCGAGATGCAGGCCCTGCTCAAGCCGGCTCGCGACGCCTTCTATCAGGAGCGCCTCACCCGCTACCCAGAAGACATTCAGGAAGTGCTGACGATGAAGGCCGAAGCCCGCAGCCCAGAACAGTGGATGCTCTATCACAAGGCTCTTCCACAAGTCGTCTTCACTGACAACGAGCTGCGCGGCAAATTGCGTGGGGATGCTTCAACACGCTACAAGGCTCTCGAAGTCGAGCTCAAGGCCTTTGATGATCTTAAGCCCGCGCCACTCAATGTGGCCCAAAGCATCGCCGATGGTTCCCGCACCGCGCCCAAGACGCATGTTCTGCGCGGCGGAGCCTGGGACGGCCAGATGGAAGAAGTGCAACCCGGCTTCTTGAGCATCCTCGATCCCAGCGATATCAAGATCGCTCCTGCGGCAACAGAATCCACAGGCCGCCGCAGCGCACTCGCCAACTGGCTTGCCAGCCCCACCAACCCTCTCTCGACACGTGTGATCGTCAACCGTGTCTGGCACTATCACTTTGGCCGCGGCATCGTCGGCACGCCCAGCGATATGGGTGTGATGGGCGAGCGTCCTTCCCACAAAGAGCTGCTCGATTGGCTTACCACCAAGTTTGTCGGCGAAGACCAGTGGAGCATGAAGAAGCTGCACAAACGCATCCTCATGAGCGCCACTTACCAGCAAAGCTCCAGCACTCGCGCTGAAGCCGAAAAGATCGACCCCGAAAACAAGCTGCTCTGGAAGTTCACCCGCCGCCGTCTTGAAGGCGAATCGATTCGCGATTCGATGCTTGCCACCAGCGGCATGTTGAACACCAAGATGGGCGGCCCTGGCGTCTTCCCGCCGCTCCCCGATGGCGTCCTGCCCAAGGGCTACCAGCTGTGGAAGGCCACACCTGATTCAGACGATAACCTTCGCCGTAGCGTCTACATCTTTGTGCGTCGCAATCTGCGCTACCCGATGTTCCAAAGCTTCGACATGCCCGACACGCACGAAAGCTGTGCCCGCCGCCAAGCCACCGTTACGCCAGATCAGGCACTAGAACTCATGAACGGCAAGCTCGTTCACGAATGGGCTCGCGCCTTCGCCCGCCGCGTCGACAACGATCGTGGCATCGACACCAAAACCAAGGCTGAACGCGCCCTGCGTATGGCCTACACACGGTCGCCTAAGCCCGAAGAGATCGCCAGCGCCGCAGCCTTTCTCGTGAAGCAAGAGAAGATCGCGGGCAGCCCCGAAGGCGCGCTCGAAGATCTCTGCCACACGCTTCTCAGCTCGAACGAATTCTTGTATATCAACTAGAGGAAGTCCACGATGAACCTACGCAACCGCCGCCAATTCTTGACCCAGGGTGGGAGCGGACTCGGTGCGCTCGCTTTCTCTTCGATGCTCGCCGCAGAACGCAGCACCCAGCCACACCATACGCCCAAAGCGAAGTCGGTCATCTTCCTCTTCATGGAAGGCGGCCCCAGCCACATCGATCTCTTTGACCCCAAGCCCAAAATCAACGAGCTCCACGGCCAGCCGATGCCGAAGAGCTTCGGCAAGCTGATCACTGCGATGGGCACCGGCAACAACTCTCTGATGGGCTCACCACGCAAGTGGAAGCAGCACGGCCAGAGCGGCACCTGGGTGAGCGACTGGTATCCACACATCGCCCAGCATGTCGATGACATGGCGGTGGTGCGCAGTTGCGTAGCAGATGGCCTCAATCACGTCGGCAGCGTCTGCCAGATGAACACTGGCGACATCCTCGCCGGCCGGCCCAGCATGGGCGCCTGGGTCAACTACGGCCTCGGCAGCGCCAATAAAGATTTGCCTTCCTTCACGGTCTTGATCGATGACAAAGACCCCCTCGGCAACACCAAAAACTGGAGCGCCGGCTTCCTCCCGGCCGTCCACCAGGGTACTCTTTTCCGCCAGGGCGAAACCCCGATTCTCAACACGCGCCTGGCCCCGGGTCAAACCAATCAGCGCCAGCTCAGCAAGATGGATTTTCTCGCGCAGCTCAATCGAAGCTGGAGCGCAGACAAGCCTGAGGATAGCGAGCTCGACGCACGGCTCAAGAGCTACGAACTTGCCTACAAGATGCAAGCCGCCGGGCCCGAAGCTGTTGATATCTCAAACGAAACTGCCGAGACCAAAGCCCTATACGGCATGGACGAGCGCGTTACTGAAACCTTCGGCCGCAACTGCCTGCTCGCTCGCCGTCTGGTCGAACGCGGCGTACGCTTTGTTGAACTCTACTGCGGCTCTGGCAGCGGTTGGGACGCCCACACAGATATGGAAGGCAACCACGGCAAGTGGTGCAAAGTATCTGACAAGCCGATCGCAGGTCTGTTGACAGACCTCAAGCGCCGCGGCCTGCTCGAATCGACCCTGATCGTCTGGGGCGGGGAATTCGGCCGCACGCCGTTTAATGAAAAAGGCAACGGCCGTGATCACAACCCCTGGGGCTTTACGATGTGGTTCGCTGGTGGTGGCGTCAAAGGCGGCCAGGTTATCGGCTCAACCGACGAGATCGGCCTGCGCGCGGTTGAGCGACCCTCGCACGTCCATGACATCCACGCATCGATCCTCTGGCTGATGGGTCTCGACCACATGCGCCTCACCTACCTGCGCAACGGGCGGGCCGAAAGGCCTACTATTGTTGGTGGTGAGACGATGATCCCCGAACTTTGGGGTGGCAAGCCCAAAGGCTAATACCCATTTAGATGCCTGAAATCTCTTCCGTTCTTGCACCGCTACTTGCCA
>CANGVB010000456.1 GCA_947456995.1 Bryobacteraceae bacterium
AGATTCAGGGCTTCTGGGACGATGTCTCGTGAGAAGCGGAGTTTTTCACCGAAGCGTACAACTTCGATGGCAAGATAGTCGTCGATGAAGGCCAACTCGTCGCGGAGAGGACTGAAGTTGTCGGTGTTTTTCATGGCACGGCGCAGGACGTTGGAGAGCTTGTAGACCATGGCGCGTGCGCGGTCTGGATCAATCCGGATGAGGGTAGAGACACTATTGAGGGTGTTGAAGAGGAAGTGGGGATTGATCTGGCTGGTGAGGGCTGCGAGGCGGGCTTCGGCGATGAGACGTTGCTGTAGGGAGAGCTTGCGCTCCATGCGGGTTGTATTCCAGATCTTGAGCGGTAGAAAGGCGCACATGACGGAGGTGCCGAAGAGGGCACCGATCCAGGGCATCAGGGGTTCTGTGTCGATGCGAATCGGGCTGAAGATGGAGGCCGAGCGGAACATGAACTGGCCGGTGAGGCGCAGGCCTTCGGCAAAGAGCAGGCCAACAGTGATGAGGATGCGGTAGCCGATCAGAGTGGCTTGTGTGCGCTTTTTGAAGATGCGCCAGGAGCCTAGCAAGTCGAAGACCGGCGAGTAGCGCCAGATCTCTTCTGTGGTGGGAGCACAGTCTCGGATGAGGCCTCCCAGGACGCCAATACCAGCATAGAGGGGCATCGCGAGGAGCTCGTTGGCGAACATGGCCGGCAGGCTCATCAGGATGCCGCTCACCATCCCGGTGACGTAGCCGCCGAGAAGGCCGGCGAGATAAGCTCCGGCAACGGTGAGGTCTGCGGCCTGGTATGCACCGGTGAAAACACGCGCTGCGGCACCGGCACCGAAGATGGTACCGAAGGCGAGCGACATCTCAAGACGCTGGGTTACCGAGCGCTCTTCCTGCAGCAACATCCGCTGAAAAGCGGGGAGGCGCGAGAGGATGGAGGCGAGCGATGCGGCCACTCCCAAATTGAATAACAGCAGGACAAAGGCCGGTTCGACCATAATGGTTATTGTCCCCACTATTATGGATCTAGTTCACGCCGCCGAAGCGGATTTCCCCTCAGAGTTTGGTCAGTTTCGTATTCACGGCTTTGAGTGGGTTCACGAAGGTGAACGCGAAGAAGCAGTTGCCGTTGTAATTGGAGATCTGAAAACGGGCCCGCCGCCTGTGCTTCGGATTCATTCGCAGTGCCTCACCGGAGATGTGTTTCACAGTTTGCGTTGCGACTGCCGACAGCAACTCGAGATGGCACTGGCTGCGATTGGAAAGCTGGGCCGCGGCCTGGTGATTTATGAGATGAAAGAAGGCCGTGGCATCGGCATCATCAATAAGCTGCGGGCTTATCAGTTGCAGGATGAAGGGGCAGACACGGTTGAGGCCAACGAAGCGCTGGGGCTAGCAATTGATTCGCGAGACTATCGCTTGCCTGGGGCAATTTGCAAATATTTTGGAATCGAGGCTGTTCGACTGATGTCGAACAACCCCGACAAGATTGCTGCGCTGGAAGCGGCGGGGGTGCGAGTGGCGGAGCGTGTACCGACGATAGCCCCTGACAGCGTGCACTCGAAGGATTATCTGGCGGTCAAACGCGAGAAGCTTGGCCACCTGATTTAGTTAGCGCCGCTGAGAGACAGCGACGTTAAAGCGGAAGCTTCCTGCAGATTCGCCACCGACGGCAGAATTCCTGAGTGTGACGTTAAACGCCCCGCCGCCGCGAGCTACAAAGACGGCTGTGGCATTGGTTGTCGTCAAGCCTTGAAGGGATCTTGTATCAATGATGCAGCCAGTGGTTGTGGGGCAGCCGGGGCCTTTGACGACAACCTGGAGCATGTTGGTAAGAAACGATGTGCCGGTGAGTGCCAAGGTGATTGGGCTGCTGGTGATTTGTTGGCCCGAGACTGCCATTCCGCTAAAGCCCGGGACGGGTGGGGCCTGGCCAACTGGTACAGAGGGGGTTACTGGAGGCGGAGCGCTTGGTGGCGGGGCACTGGGCGGCGGAGTTGCGCCGTACATGGCGGCCAGGCCGGCAAGGTCGCCTACTTCCAGACTTCTTTTGCTGGTTTCTCCAGGGCCTGCACTAAACCACATGGTTTGGTCGTCACAGCTTGCCGCTGGTGGATGATCGAGGCCGACTGCATGGCCGAATTCATGAAGCCCGATTCCTTGCACATCAAACTTGGCAACCTCGCCAGTTGTGCTCCAGGAGAAGGACCGATTGTAGACCAGCGTGAAGGCGACGATAGTTTGTGTGGAAGGTTGATACGACACGCGGGTTTGCGCGAGGATCCCCTGGCCGGCAATCGGCCCAAAGCTGACCACATTGGCGCTGAAGTTGTTGAGGGCCAGTCGAAGTGGAACACCGGCGTTGTTGAGCGATGAAACCGCCGTGCTGATCGCCGGAAGGAAGCTGGCGGGAAGGGTGGGGTCAAGCTTGTAGGTGACGGTAGGGATGCGCCACTTGGGGCCCATCAGCTTGTAGCAGCTGGCATCGCCAGCATTGCGCACGATTTCATCGCCACCGGATTTTTTCAGCGTTCCAGGCTGCTTGCTGTTGACGAACGTAGAGGCGCGCTCCCACTCCTGCTCACGTACTGGCTCGCCAATTTCGTCGAGGTTTTCGCGAATCTTAAGCAGGAGTTCGATCGGCTTCATGCCCACTTCCGGAAGGAAGCCTTCGTTCAATTCGTATTTGGCTGTAGCCACTGGTGAGCCCGCGCTGTCTTCTTCTAAAAAGACCAGAACGGGCTCATTCAGTTTGAATTGGGGCGTGCCTGTGAAAAACACACCCACGTCGCCTACCTCTCCGCCAGGCGTCGTAAATTCGATAGAGTCTGGAATTTCGCGGCTTTGTTTGAGCGAGCCGGTGACACGAAGGGTCACATCGCTGTAGATCTCACCATCTTTTCCGTAATAGCTGTAGAGGCGGTTTACCTCTCCAGTCAATACGGCTCGGGCCATTCTTACATCGCGCTTGAGATCCACTTCTTTGGTTGCGGAAAATCCAAGCGTTGCGAAGACAAACAAGGCGAAACCCGCCCTGGGCAATGCTGAAAGACGATTCATAGGATTGATCTACAGATCGTCCGCCCCGGGCGGGTTTTGAGAAATAATTTGCGGTGTTTCTTCGCCTCTAAGCGATCAGCCTTAGCGCGCTACGCCAGGTCCGCGTAGTACTGCATTCAAGAAGAGCAGGTTCATACCGTCGATGTAACCACGGTAGTTGGGGTCTGCGGTGAAGCCTACTACCAGGCCACGGCCTTCGCGGGTGACAACAACCAGTGGCTTATAGGCCAGCTGCTTCTTGTTTTCTTCCCACATGTAGCCGCTCTGGAGCAGGTCGTTTGGCCCGGCGAAGACAGCAGCATTGATGCCACGATCGATCTTGACCGGAGCATAAATAGAGCGGCCGTTCACGAGGGCGTTAACGTATTCCTGAGAGCCAGCGCCAATCCAGGACTCGGTATCCACCTTCGCCTTGCAAAGGACGCCAGCGACGTCGTCGGGCATTTCACGGTCGCTCTGGATGGCCTTCAGGTAGTCTTCTTCTTTGGTGAAGATCTTGCCTGCAATGGGGCCACCATCGCCGCTGCCTGCTGAGGCTGCAGGAGGAGGTGCTGTGCCGGTGGCAGTGCGGCGTCCGCCTGCTTCAGCTACAGGGCCTGAGCCAACCGAGCCGCCTTCTTTGGCGAGAAGTTCCTGCTGCAAGGGCAGCAAGCCTACCGCGCCACTGGCGAGGAAGCCTGTGCCGTTGCCGAGGCCGATGATGACGCCACCGGCGGCCACCCAATCCTTGATGCGGGCGATGCCGCGGCCGAGTTCTCCAGCGAGGCTGCCTTGCGCTTCAGCAACGATCAGAACCTGGAACTTGCTCAGGTCTACCTGGCCCAGACTGCGTACACGCAGGCGGGTTACGGGGTAGCCGTATTGACGTTCGAGCACGAATGCGGCAGCGCCGGTGCTTTGTGCGGCCATAGGCGAATCCCAGACGATGGCGACGTTGGGCCGCTTGAGGCTTACGGTGTTGTTCGAGCCATAGTTGGGGCCTTCGTCGACCCAGCTCGAATTCGTAGAGATCACTTCAGCGCCGCTCATGACAGCGATCTTGGCGACTGTGTCGTGGATCGTGTCGGCATTTTCCTTGACCTGGATGATCAGCGTGCCGTTGGGGTACTTGCGGG
>CANGVB010000457.1 GCA_947456995.1 Bryobacteraceae bacterium
AGTCGATGGAAACCGCCTACCGCATGCAGACCGAAGCGCCCGAAGTCTTCGACATCCGCAAGGAAACAGAAGCCACCCAGAAGCTCTACGGCCCCGGTTCAACTGCTCGTGGTTGCCTCACTGCCGTCCGCCTCGCTGAAAAAGGCGTCCGCATGACTCAGGTCTATTACGCCAAGGGCGATCCTTGGGATGCTCACGGCGACATCATGGCCCACAAGGTCAATGCCAAGAACTCAGACCAGGCCTTTGCCGCCGTCATCAAAGATCTCAAGAGCCGCGGCCTCTGGAAAGATACTCTCGTCGTCTGCGGCTCTGAATTCGGCCGCACTCCCGTTCGCGAAGTCGGCGGCGGTGGCGGCAACGTCAAACGCGGTCGCGATCACAATCCATTCGGCTTCACCATGTGGTTGGCCGGTGGCGCAGTCAAGGGTGGTTCCATCTACGGAGCCACTGACGAATTCGGCTTCAAAGCCGTCGAAAAACCAGTCCATGTCCATGACATCCACGCAACCATCCTGCATCTCATGGGCATCGACCACACCAAGCTTACTTACCGTTACAGCGGCCGGGACTTCCGTCTCACCGATGTCAGCGGTAATGTCCTTCACGATCTGATCGCCTAGGCGCGATCCACATCCGGTCCTTAACTACCCCTCCGTCGGGGCACTGAACCAGTCGTTCAAAAAACAAAAACAAAAATCATTCAGGGGTAGTGTCTAATGAACAGACTCGTCGTCTCTCTGCTGCTTGTCAGCAGTGCCGCGCTATTTGCGCAATCCAGTTCCCTCCAGGGCACGGTATCGGACCAACAAGGTGCCACCATACCCGACGCCGTAATCTCCATCTCCAACCAGGAAACTGCAGTTTCCCGCCGTGGTGTTTCCAGCGCCACCGGCACCTACAGCTTCCCTCAACTTCCTCCTGGCACCTATCGCCTCGAAGTTCAGAAGCCCGGCTTTAAAGCCAGTGCCCAGCAGGTTCGCCTCCAGATCAATACTCCTGCCACCCTTGACCTCAAACTCGAAATCGGCCAGGTCTCCGAGTCCATCAACGTCGTTGCTGAAACTCCCGCCGTCAACACCCAAAACGCCTCGGTCGGCAATCCCTTCACTGAGACTCAGATCCGCCAGTTGCCCCTACTCACCCGCAACGTCGTCGATCTCTTGAGCCTTCAGCCCGGCGTAACCCCCACCGGCGAAGTAGCCGGTGCCAAGCGCGATCAGAACAACGTCACTCTCGACGGTGTCGACGTCAACGATCCCCAGGGCGGAACTTCCGGTTTCAGTTCTGTTCTCCCCGTACCGCTTGATTCCGTGCAGGAATTCCGCACCACCGTCGCCGGTGTGGGCGCAGACCAGGGCCGCTCCTCAGGTGGTCAGGTCTCCCTCGTAACCAAGTCCGGTTCCAACGCATTCCACGGCTCGCTCTATGAGTTCCACCGCAACGTCAAAACCGCCGCCAACAACTGGTTCTCCAACCGCGCCGGTATCGCCCGCGAAAACCTGATCCGTAACCAGTACGGTGCCTCCCTCGGCGGCCGCATCATCAAAGACCGCGTCTTCTTCTTCGCCAACTGGGAAGACCGCAAAGATGCCACTGCCGTCGGCGTTAACCGCATCGTTCCGTCCGAAACCTACAAGCAGGGCATCGTCCAGTTCCGCATGAGCAACGGCGCTATCGGCCAGCTCACCCCAGCCCAGATCCGCCAGGTCGATCCCCTCGGCATCGGCGTAAACCAAACCATGCTCGACCTCTTCAAGAAGTACCCGGTCGGCAACGATCCCAACTCCAGCGCCGACCGTGGCCTCAACTTCTCCATCTTCCGCTTCAACGCTCCGAAGAAGCTGAACTACCGCACCTACGTTCTCAAGAACGATTTCAATATCGACAAAGCCGGCAAGCACACCCTCAGCCTTCGCGGCACCCTCGCCGATAACTCAGAAGATGACGTGCTCGCCCAGTTTCCCGGCCTCCCCTCACAGGCTCAGCGCGTTGACCAGTCCAAAGGCTTCTCCGCCCGCTACACCACGGTCGTTACGCCCACTCTCGTCAACACCTTCAACTACGGCTATACCCGTCTGAAGAACGTTGTCACCGGCGCAGACGGCCCCTCGCTCAACTTCTACTTCGCCAACCCCGACACCAGCTTCCCCCGGGCTCTCAATCGTATCGCTCCGGTTCACAATTTCGTCAACGACGCAACTTGGACCAAAGGCAAGCACACCGTTCAGTTTGGTGTGAATATCCGTCTCAACACGAACGATCGCGCCTCCTTCGCTACCTCGTACCCCAGCTACAGCTTTAGCCGCAATACCCTTGCTGGCCTCGGCGCAGACATCACCGATTCCATCAACGCCTTCATCCGGCCTCTGTATGGAGACAACTCACTCCGCCTCACCGAAGCAACCCCTGTTCAGAACGCCATGGGTCCGCTCTTCGGCATCATCAACAACTACAGTGGTACCTACAACTACGGTCGCGATGGCAAGGCGATTCCTTTCGGTCAGCCCATTCCCCGCGTCTTCGGTTCCAACGAATATGAGTTCTACGCTCAGGACACCTTCAAGCTCACCCGCAGCTTGACCATCACCGCCGGTCTGCGCTACGGCCTCTACACCAATCCCTATGAGAAAAACGGTGTTCAGGTCAACCCAACCCAGCCCCTCGATCAGTACTTCGCCAACCGCGCCGGTGGTCAGGCCCTGGGCATCCCCAGCTTCGCCAACCCGCTCGCTTCGCTTACCTACGATCTCTCGGGCCCCAAGAACGGCAAAGCTGGTTACTACGGTCGCGATTTGAACAACTTCGCACCGCGTCTCTCTGTTGCCTGGGCTCCAGAGGGTGACAACATCGTCACCACCATCCTCGGCAAAGGCAGCGTCCTCCGCGCAGGCGCCGGTATTCTCTACGATCGCTACGGCAACCAGATGGCCGTTACCTTCGCCGGTTCTGGCTCGCCGGGTCTCGCCACTCAGGTCACCCAGCTCGCCAACACCAACTTCACCACCTCTACTCGTTTCAACGGCAACAATCTCCCGGCGCTGCCTCCCGCTCCCGCTGGCGGCATGCCCTTTACGCCTCCCACCATCGTTGGCGGCTTCACCAGCTTCACCGGTGTCAACCCCACCCTGGTTGCCCCCTACTCGATCCCGCTCAACCTCTCCTACACGCGGCCTCTCCCCAAGAACCTCGTCGTCGAAGTCGGCTACGTCGGTCGCCTCTCACGCAAAGGCCTCCTGCGTCAGGATTATTCACAGCCGCTCACCAACTTCAAAGATCCCCGCTCCGGCCAGACCTGGACCGAAGCCAGCGGAATCCTTTACGATGCCTTCCTCAGAGGTGTAACCCCTGCTCAGGTCCGTGCCAACCCCAGCCTCGTCGGCCAGGTGCCCTTCTTTGAAAACATGTTCCCTGGCGCAGCCAACCTCAGCTTTACCGGCAGCGCTACCGCAAACTACTTCAACACCGTATACGGCACCTACGCCGGTAGCGATCTCGATGCCCTCAACGACATGGATCGCCTCCGCCGTGCCAACGGCCGCTGCATCTCGGTATTTGGTTGCAACACCTTCTTTGCCAATCAGAGCGCCGGTATGACCGTCTGGACCAACGCCTCCAACGCCAGCTACCACGCTGGAAACCTCGTCGTCCGCCGCCCCCTCGAAAAGGGCTGGGGCTTCGATTTCAACTACACCCTGTCTCACGCCTTTGACATCGCCTCCGGCAACGAATCCGCCATCGGCGATGCCACCAGCGGTGCCGGCGGCAGCGTCATCCAGGATGCCTTCAACCCACGCGGTTCCTACGGCGTCGCCAGCTTCGACATCCGTCACAACGCCACGATGAACACCGTCGTCGAACTCCCCTTCGGCAAAGGCAAGAAGTTCCTCAACTCTGCCAACCCCTGGGTCGATCAGGCTCTCGGTGGCTGGCAGTTGTCGATGCTTGGCCGCTTCCGCTCGGGCCTCCCGCAGGACATCACCAACGGTGGTATCTATCCCACCAACTACCTCAACTCCGCCCTCGGCGTTCGTAAGCCTGGCGCGCCCTCTCCGGTTCAGGGTGTTACCTTCAACCAGAACGGCAACCCCTCGGTCTTCCAGAACACCAACGTCATCAACTC
>CANGVB010000458.1 GCA_947456995.1 Bryobacteraceae bacterium
AAGTTCAAACAATAAGGCGTCATAGTCTTTCAAATCCCGCACCGTCAATTGAACGGTTCGCCGCACCAGAAAGCCATCAGCCCGGCTTTCGATCTCGGGAAAATCCTGTGCCAGATCGGCATTAGATATCTTGTGCCGCGCTGCCACCTGTAACACTGCCTCGAGATCCGCTGTATGAGTGGCACGGGCTCGCTTCAGTAACCGGTCCCTGGCCTCAAGATTCAGTCGAACGATAGCGTAGTCTGGCGGAACCTCTACTAGAGCATCGCCAGTGACCCGGATCAATCGCTCCGCACCTGCCATTGTCGAGAGCATGAAAAGAGGCAGAATTACATTGGCAAACTTCATGATGGTTCTACGTCCTGGAAAGCAAAACCGTTCCTTCCAAGTCAACCTCCCTCCTCTCTGATGGCTTATTCTAAGTTCTTCCGGACATCCTTGATGCCTCTGATAAACTGTCGCGAAAGGAACCTGAGATGACGATGTTATTGTCGATCCTACTCATGCTGGCGCAGGATCCAGCGACGATGATTGCAGAGGCGAAGGCGTCTGACACGCGGGGGATGGTGATCCTGCGGGGTGGAAAGACGGTGGCGGAATATGAGCCAAACAGGAAGGGACATGTGCAATCGGTGTCTAAGGTGATGCTGAGTCTGGCTGCAGGATGTCTTCATACGGATGGGAAGCTGCCGAATCTGGATGTGACGCTGGGTGAAGTGTTGCCACAGTTGAAGGGCGATGTGAAGGAGAAGGTGACGCTGCGGCAATTGATGTCGCATGTGTCGGGAGTGGCCCACTCGAAGAATGAGAAGGGGCAGAACAGCGAAGAATTTAAGCGCTTGAAGGACACTCGTCTATACGCGATGGGGCGGACGCTTGAGACTGAGCCTGGGAAGAAGTGGTATTACAACAACACCGGAATGATCCTGACGGTAATGATGATTGAGGCGATCGCGGGGCAGCCGCTGCCTCGTTATCTGGAGCGACGCCTGTTTGAGCCGATGGGGATTCGGCCGGAGGGGTGGATGAAGGATGGGGCGGGTAATGCGTATGGATATTTGGGGCTGAGTATAGGGGCAGGGGATCTGGCGAAGTTGGGGCAGTTGGTGTTGGATGAGGGGAAATGGCAGGGCAAGCAGCTGATTGCGGCGGATTATATGAGGCTGTCGACAAGGCAGGCGGCCTTTCCGGAGGCGAATGTTGAGCAGGGGCTTGTGTGGATGTTTCAGAGGGGCGCGCCGGGCAAGTCCGAGCCAATGCTGATCCAGCATAGTGGGGACGGCGGGAGCTGGCTGATTGTGTTTCCAGAGCTGGGCGTGGTGGCGGCGCGGGTAAGAGTGGCACAGACGAAGGATCCTTTGAATTTTCCGCAGATGGTATTTCAGCAAATGAGCAAGAAGAATTGAGCTAATCGTTGGGCTGGATGGAATTGGGAGTTAGCCTGCAAGCAGCCAGATGCTGGCAAAAAGGCATACCCCTAGACTTCCAAACCCTGGGCCGTTTCACTTGTCAAAGCTAAATCTCGAATCGAGCCTCAAGCGCATCCGTTATCCGTTTGAGCAGCAATGGTAAATACCTCTCGCGGTCGGCCTCTTCCAGCCCGCAGTCCGCCAAATTGGAGCCGCACTCAACTGGCCTATTCTCTCTGGAGCAGTCCTGGCATCGCCTTCGGTGCGGGGCCCCTCAATCAGCCCTCGCAGCCCTGTCAGCGGCTAGGTGATATCAGCGGATTCCCCCACCGCAATCCAGGAAAGCCCCCCAAATCCAGGTCCGCCGTGCATAAATAACCCCCATGTTCCATCGTCAATGCAGCCAGCACCATTTCCCTCAGGCAAAACAGGTGCCGTCCCCCGGGTGCCAGCATTCGAACGCTGGGATGCGCCTCCCAGCTCGACACAATACGCATTACTTGTTCTCCGCTAGCCCTCATGCCGGGCAGTTTCGGATGAGTACAAATCCGCAAAAACGCGCCTACGCCTTGCCAGGGAATCCCCACCAATTCTTGCCCCGACAGCAACTGCTCCAACCAAACGCGCGCTTCTCTGTGCCAGGGCGATCGGTCGTCATAGGCAGGTCTTAATAGGGATCGTGCAGAAGGTTCGCGTCACTACCCCACATCTACTTGCTTTCTAACTCATCTAGTTGCTCCAGCAGCACATGAATGTTGTCGTATGACATCCCGGGAGGCAACCCTAAGGACATGGATTCCACCACAAACTTCGGCCGCTCTGCTGGCGCCGCAAAGCCTTTTCGCAACATCTCATTCACTGTCGTTTTGAACGGCTTGCCCGTCTTGCGCATCTCTTGCTCCAGTAGCGCTGCCACATCATCGTCCAAGCTTAGAGCCGTTCTCACATCTTGATGTTAACGATCAGAGCATCAAGTTGTAAATCGAGACCCGGCCTGCTCTAGGAAAGGGCCGCTCGCAAAACGTTTAGGGAGACTGACTTGGGGAGACTGACAGACTCTCAGACCGTCCCGCACCCAAATCTCCCGGAACCATCCTACTTGGCAAATTGCAAGTTCCGGTATCTCCACGCCTCAAGTATCGGTCTAGATAACCTCGACGCCGTAATCTCTCATCCGCACGTCCACCGAGAGCATTCGCATCTTTTCCGCCTTCGCCTGAGCCACCAGCATCCGGTCAAACGGATCCCGGTGTAGCGGGGGTAGTTTCTGCAACTCCGCCAGATGAGCAATCCGGATCGGCAACAACAGGATTCGGTTCTGATCCATCTGCCGAACTAAATACTCAATAGCAGGCTCTGGTAGCGGCAGTTTTCCCAGTCCTGCTTTGATCAACATCTCCCAAAGGCTCGCCACGCTCATGTGCACCTCATTTGCTTCATCGAGAAACAAGTCCCGCTGCTGCACGGATAGCTTGGGCGAGTCCGTAATTGCCCACAAAAACACGTGTGTATCCAACAGGATTTTCACCGTTCGAATTCCGCCAGCACATCCTCAGGCAGGGAATCGTCAAAGTTGTCAGGTACAACAAAGTCGCCCTTGGCCGTGCCCAAAACCCGCCGCGCCGGCGCGGTCTCCACAGGCGTCAACCGAACCAGCCGCCTTCCAGACCGCATGATGATCACTTCCTCGCCCGCCATTGCTTGATCGAGCAGCCGGGAACGCTGAGTTTTCGCCTCATGAACATTCACTTCAGTCATGGCCACATTATGGACTAAGTCCGATTTCGGATCAACGATGGCCAATCATAGAAAACTGTCTCATTTTCCAGTTTCGGCCGGCCTGAAATCCTGGGAGCAGGTCAGGTATAAAGTAGACCCAATTTCTGTTCACCGCACCCCAAAGTCTATTTCTGCTTTCAAATCATCAATCTACACTCGCGCCCGCCCAAGCCGCCAACCGGTATCTGCCATCTTCAATCGGGGCAGGGCCCGCGCCGCCCCACCGGTTCTTTGACAATTTGCCCAAGGCTTTACCCTCCTCGGGAGACCACGCCACACGTGTGTCTCCCGGTATTCCATCCGCTTGAATGAGGCGCATTAGAGAAAATTCTCCAGAACAGAATCTAACCCCACTCCGTCTTATCTCTATTAAAATCAAGCGGATGGAATGCCCCTTATGTCGCATTTGTCACCAACCTGTTACCCTCTAACCTAGATGGCAATCATCTCTCCCGCCCGCCGCGTCGCCTTCGATTGTCTGCGCCGTGTCCATGGTGGCGGTCATTCCGACACCTTGCTCCACGAGCTCTCGAAGCCCCTCGCCTCCCGCGATGCCGCCCTCGCACATGAAATCGTTTATGGTGTCCTCCGATATCAGAACCAGCTGGACTGGCTCGCCCAACACTTCTCGGGCCGCCAGATCCTCACCGTCGATGAGCCCACCGCCATCCTCCTCCGTATGGGGCTCTACCAGATGCGCTACCTCGCGCGCATTCCTCCCCATGCCGCTGTAATGGAAGCGGTCGAACTGGCCAAACGATCAAACAAGCGCGCTGCTGCAGGCCTCGTTAATGCCGTTCTGCGCAAAGTCCACAAGCGTGTCCTCAACTTTCCAGACCCCACCATCGAGCTCTGCCTCCCGGAATGGCTCTACATAAAGTGGGTCAAACAATTTGGAGCAGACCTCACCCGCACCATCGCCCTCGCATT
>CANGVB010000459.1 GCA_947456995.1 Bryobacteraceae bacterium
ATGGTTGCGGGTGCTGGTGATCAGGCGGCAAGTGCTGTAGGTAATGGAATCGTTGATACCGGAATTGCCAGTTGCACCCTTGGAACCTCCGGGGTTGTATTCGCGCACATGGACAAGCCAGCCTATGATCCAGCCGGACGGGTTCATACTTTCTGCCATGCGGTTCCGGGCAAGTGGCATGTGATGGGTGTTACGCAGGGAGCTGGCCTTAGTCTGCAATGGTTCCGGAATAATCTTGCCCCTGATGTGGCTTATGACGAGCTCATGGCCGAGGCGGCCAATGCGGAGATCGGTTGTGATGGTCTATTCTGGCTTCCTTATCTGATGGGGGAACGAACTCCTCACCTGGACGCCACTGCGCGAGGAGGGTGGATCGGCCTGACGGCCCGGCACAAGCGTGCTGACTTGATACGCAGCATCATCGAAGGGGTGAGCTACTCACAAAAGGATTGTCTGGATGTCATTGTCGAAATCGGCGTCGAGATTCATAAGGTAAGGGCCTCTGGTGGTGGAGCGCAAAGCCCTTTGTGGCGGCAGATTCTTGCTGATGTATTCAGGCGGCGTGTGACCACGCTTGCTTCGCAGGAAGGCTCGGCCTATGGGGCGGGCTTGCTTGCTATGGTGGGCACTGGAGGCTTTGCTTCAGTGCAGGAAGCTTGTGCCAGTTGCACTGAGGAAACCTCTGAGACCGATCCGCGTACTCGCGAGAGCATGGCTTATTCCAAGGGCCACCAGATTTATCGGACACTCTATCCAACGCTCAAGGCAACTTTCCCGTTGCTCTAAAACTGCATGGCGATTTATTGTGATGTTTGCCTGCCAGTGCCGCTCGATCAGCCCTTCACCTATTCGCTGATTGGGGATGCACGGTTTACGGCCCAGGTAGGGTGCCGCGTGCTGGTGCCCTTTCAGCAGCGCAAGCTCAGTGGTACGATTTTGCGGCTTCATGATTCGACGCCCGATTACAAGGTAAGGCCAATCGAGAAGCTTCTTGAGATTGAGCCGATCTTTGACGAGAAGTTGATTGCGCTGGGCATTTGGGTAGCGCGCTATTATCTGGCCCCTGTGGGCGAAGTGTTTCGCATCATGGCGCCGCTCGGTGGCGAGATCAAACGCAACAAGATTTTCAGTCTCACCGATGCGGGGCGCGACCTGGCCCGGCAGAGTCTTTTGGGAATTGTAGATGCTACAGATCCAGCGTTAGTGGTTTTGAAGTCTCTCGATGAGCGGCCGATGAGTATCGAGGCCTTGCGGCGGCGAGCGGCTGAAGCGCCCAAGCTTGTAGCCGAGTTTCAGCGCAAGGGTTTGATTCGCGTGGAAGAGGAAGCCCATGAGCGTGACCCGTTGCGGGCTCATGCCACCAAATTGAATGTTGAGGGCCTGGGGCTTGAGTCTGCGGAGAAGTTGCCGAAGTGGGAGCGCGAGCTTCTTGCTTATCTTCACCTGCACCCAGGCGCTCACCCTCTGGATGGGTTAGAAGAGCTGGTGAAGAATGCCAGCCAGAGTGCGCGCAGTCTGGCCCGCCGCGGCCTGGTGAAGCTGACGCCCCGGATGAGTGCGATTCGAATGGCTGCAGACCGTCCGCCCCATGCCTTGAATCCATCGCAACAGACTGCCTTTGATGCGATGGCGAAGGCGATTACGACCGGTGGCTATGCCGCATTCCTTTTGCAGGGCGTCACTGGCAGCGGCAAGACTGAAGTGTATTTGCGAGCGATTGAAGCCACGCTGGCGGTGGGCAAAAGCGCATTGCTGATGGTGCCGGAGATCGCTCTTACGCCTCAAGTGGCGGGGCAGTTTGCCCTTCGATTTGGCGATCAGGTGGCGATCCTTCACAGTGCCTTTGGTGAAAGTGAACGTGCTGAGTACTGGCGTCGAATCCGGCGCGGAGAAGCCCGAGTGGTGGTGGGGACGCGCAGTGCCGTTTTCGCCCCGATGCCTGATCTGGGGCTGATTATTGTTGATGAAGAGCACGACGGAAGCTACAAGCAGGAAGAAACTCCGCGCTACAACGGCCGCGACGTGGCTGTTGTGCGAGCGCAACAGATCGGCGCAACCGTTGTGCTTGGTAGTGCCACGCCATCCCTTGAGACCAGATTTAATGCCGAACGAGAAAAGTATCAGCGGCTGCTGTTACCCGATCGCATTGAGCAGCGACCGATGCCCTCTGTCGAGATTATTGATTTGCGGCAGGAGTTTCTCGAGACCAAGAAGAATTCGCTCTTCTCGCGCCGCATGATTGAGGCCGTCAAGGAGAAGCTCGCACTCGGGGAGCAGACCATGTTGATGATGAACCGGCGTGGCTTCTCCAGCTTTGTTGCCTGCCGTGGCTGCGGCTACAAGGTGGAGTGTGTCAATTGCTCTGTAACGCTAACGTTTCATCGCAAAGACCGCCGGCTGCTCTGCCACTATTGCGGCTATTCGGAGAAGGTTCCGCAGGTTTGTGTGAAGTGTGAAAGTGAGCACATCCAGTTCATTGGGAGTGGAAGCGAAAAGATCGAAGAAGAACTGCGTGAGGCTTTTCCGGAAGCTCGCATTGCGCGAATGGATCGCGACACCATCAACTCTAAAGGCGACTACGAGCAGATTCTGAATGGTTTTCGAGAGGGGAGTTTCGATATCCTTGTTGGCACTCAAATGATTGCCAAAGGCCATGACATCCCGAACGTCACACTGGTGGGAATTGTGAATGCCGACATCGGGCTGGGCATGCCGGACTTTCGAGCGGCTGAACGAACCTTTCAACTGTTGACCCAAGCCGCCGGGCGTGCTGGCCGAGGGGGGCTGCCAGGAACTGTGATTCTCCAGACGATCAACCCAGAGCACTATGCGGTGCGCTTCAGCGCGGTTCAGGACTACGAACTCTTCTATGCAAAAGAGCTGCATTTCCGCAAGGTGATGCGCTATCCACCGTTTGCTTCTCTGGCTAATATTGTGTTTCGGAGCGAAAGGCAGGAAGAGGCACTGCGCATGAGTGGAGAGATCGGAGAGCTGCTCAAAGAGGAGAAGGAGGGCGTCCGGATTCTTGGCCCTGCCGAAGCCCCGGTGCCGCGCGTGAATAAAGAGTTTCGATATCAGATGCTGATCAAAGCTGCGCAGCGCAAGAGACTGTCCGGAATTCTCGACCGCGTGCGCCAGCTTGCTCTAGAACGCAACTGGCCAGCGACGGCACTAGTCATTGATGTCGATCCGCTGAACCTTCTGTAGAGGCAGACATGCAAGAGATCGCTGGACAACGGAGCTTGTTATTGGCCAATCTGCTGGATACGATGCGGACCTTTGCCCTGGTTCGCGAATCAGCAGAAATCTGGGAAGAGGACGGGTTGCTCTGCGTGTATTCCGGACTTCCAGGAGCCATCTTCAATTCGGTACTCTTGACCCGGCCGGTTGCAACCGAAGAAGAACTCAAAATCAAATTTGATTATGTGCGCGCTCTCTACAAGAGCAGGCGTGCTCGTTGGAGCCTATGGCTGGTGGAAGACCTGGTGACGGCTGATTTGTTGGGCCGGATGGAAGCACTGGTGGATCGCTATGGCCTGCGGATGGTTTCGCGTGGAACCGGGATGTTTGCACCGGAACTGAAGCCTCCTTTGAGAAATTTGCCGAAGCTCGATATACGGCCAGTGTTGGCACCAGCCACACGTTTTGATTTTTGTTATGTGATGGCTATTGCCTTCAAGACACCGCTCAATACTTTTCTGGATGTCTATCACACGGTTGAATACTGGCGCAGCCCGATGCGGGGCTTTGTTGCCTATTCTGCCAATCGTGCCGTGGCGACCGCATGCGTAATGCCAGCTCATGATGTGCTCGGAGTTTATGGTGTATCGGTACTGCCGGATGTGCAGCGCAAAGGGATTGGGGAGCGAACCGTACGATTTGCCCTGGCGCAGGTGTCAGCTGAAACCGGGCTTGGCGCGAGCGTGCTTGAGTCGAGTGAAATTGCTCATTCGCTCTACCGCCGGATGGGCTACCAGAAGATCACCGGATTGAGCATTTACAACGAGACCCGCTGAGAGCGCTACAATATGGCGGTGGGCTCGTTGCGGATGAGCCTGCGGATAAACAGGAATTCGATGCAGAAGAGCAACACGAAAGCGG
>CANGVB010000460.1 GCA_947456995.1 Bryobacteraceae bacterium
AGCCGGGGCGGCGGTACGCGCCGTTGGCTTTGGTTTGTTTGCTGGTGGGGTTGTACTTTGTTTGGCCGGAGAAGCGGGTGGTGGCGAGTTATTTGCCGGATCAGCGGGTGACGCCTGGGCTACGCGACTGATCGCGCAGGATCAGGTGTGTGTGCTTTCTGCGAGTGAGGATGAGCGGAAGCCTTCGCAGGAGATGGCAAAGCAGGTGTTTGAGCTGTACGGGATTCGGAATCCGCAGCCGCGGCAGTTTGAGGTGGATTATCTGATTGCACCGACGCTTGGGGGCGCGGGTGATGTGCGTAATTTGTGGCCGCAACCTTATGCGGATTCGGTGTGGAATTCACGGGTGAAGGATGCGCTGGAGGATTTGCTGCGGGCTAAGGTTTGCAAGGGTGAGATGGATTTGGCAGCAGCACAACACGAGATCGCATCGAACTGGGTGGCGGCTTACCAGCGGCAGTTCCGGACGACGGTGCCGATTGAAGCGCATGCACTGTTTGTCAAAGACAAGCCCTGGGAGTGATTAGCGGATAGCGATGAGGGCGTTGCCTGCGTCGGGGATGCCATCGACGCGGACCTTTACGCTGACATTGCCGGAGCGGGTTGCCTGGGGAACCCTTGCGTTGATTTGCGTGAGCGATTCAATTGAGCCGGGTGAGGTGCCTGCGTAGAGGACTTCGGCGGGCCGGCCGTCGATCTCGACTTCTACTTTGCCAACGACTTGCTTGAGCGAGGCAGTGGCAGGGCCGGTGTTGGTGCCAGGAGGGTTGAGCGCTCCGGTGCCAGTGAGGTAGAGGACAACGATGTCACCTGGAGCGGTGGGTTGATTGAGTGCGGCGGCGAGGCCTGTGCCGTCTTGAGAGAGGGTGAAGAGGCCGGGGTCTGCGGTTTCAAAGGGGATGACGATGGAGGGGAGGTCGTTTACCTTGAGGTCAACACCTGAGCGGCCGGCGAGTTCGAAGGGGACAACGATCGAGAGCTGGTTGCGTGAGGCGGCGAGGATTGGGGCGGTGAGACCGCCGATGGTGACGCGCGGGGCGGTTGCGCCGATGGCATCGCCGAAGAGGGTTGCGATCTCGCCGGGGACGAGCTTGCCGGAGGAGTAATTGGCTGCGTTGGTGACACCTCGGCGGATGAGTTTTGCGGGTGGGATTTGCGTGCGCAGGACTTCGCGGATGCGGACGTAGTAAGGGAAGACGTCTGGGTTGTCGTTGAGGATGGAGAGGACGCCGGTGAGGTTGCGGGTGTAGTCGATCCAGGGTGTGAAGCCGAAGGCACCGGTGGAGCTGGATTCTTCGAGGACGTTGTTTGTGACGGTTTGACGCCAGTTGCCGATACCGTAGCGAGTGCCGCCGGAGCCGGGCTGGGTAGCGTCGTATTGCGAATAGGGGGAAGCGATAATTCTTGCGCCGCGGGTTTGGTCTGCCAGCATGGTGTCGATTGCTTTGCTCGAGAGAATGCGCCGGCCTTCGTGCACGCCGCCGTTGAGGATGACGTTGAGGACGCGCTGGTAGTCTGTTGCGTTTGAGACGCAGCCGCCGGCGATGAGGGGATTGCTGTCGGCCTGAAGGAAGGTGACGCGAGTGCCGGTGAGGCCGAGGGGGAGGACGAGGCGCTCGCGGAAGAGATCTGCCCAGCGCTTGCCGGTTGCGATTTCGGCGATGCGGGCGGCGAGTTGCATGCCGGTGCTGCCGTAGATGAAGCCTGTACCGGGCGGGACGACGGGGGCGACGGTAGCGATTTGTTTTGCGCACTCTTCGAGGGTGGTGCGGCGATCGTTGACGCAGGAGGGGTCTGTTGGGCCGAAGCCGGAGGTCATGCTGAAGAGCTGGCGGACGGTGGCTTTGCCGGTGGCGCCGCGGAAGTCTGGCAGGTAGCGATCGACGGTGTCGTCGAGGGAGAGCTTGCCTTCATCTACGACGGTCATGAGGACGAAGCCACTGAGCCACTTGGAGGCCGAGGCGATGTTGATGGTTCTGGCCGGGGTGGAATCGACGGTGGAACGGGAGTAGATGGTGGTGCCGTTTTGCTGGACGACGAGGGTTGCGCCGGTGCCTAGTTTTTGGCTCATTTCGTCGAGGATGCGGTTGATCTCAGTGAGATCCTGCGCGTAAGTTGCAACAGATAGTAAGAAGAACGCGATTCGCCACATACAGCCTGTTGAACCCAGCTTTGCGGGTGAAAGTTGCGCTTAGTGGTGGAAAGGAAGTTTCGAGTAAATTGCGATCTGGAGTGTGTGGTTGTGTTCCATGACGCGGCCATCGCGGTGTTGCAGAGTTTGCTCCATGAAGCCGACTTCGAGCCGGGTCTGGTGCGGGAGTTTCTTGCCGAGGGCGATGTAAGCGCGGTTCTGGTCGAAGGTATTGAAGGCTACATTTTTGCCGAAGTTTACGAAGTACTCGTCATAGATGCCGAGGTAATACTTGTTTTCACCAAAGGGAAGCGGGACGTTGGTGCGGAGCATGTAGCGGAAGCGGTTTTCGTAACGATACGAAGAAGTCGAGGTGGGTTGGCCTATGTTGCGCTGCTCGAGGCGGAGGCGATTGGTGATTTCGGTGCTTCGCCATTTGGAGGCGATTTGGGCCTGTTCATAGAAACGGTGCTCGGGGAATGCGGACTTGGCTGGATAGTCGCCATAACGGTGAGTCTGAACGAAGCCATAGCCACCGGTGAGCATTATGTGTGGATTGAACTGATAGTTCAGTGCCGGGCGGAGCAGGAGTTGTTGCCATTGTGTGCCGAGGTTAGCCCGGCGCCACTGACCTTCGAGGTGAGCGCCCCATTTGGAGTTATTGATCTGGTGGTCACCGAAGTACATGAACCAGGCGTTGGCGTTGGAATCGGCGAGCAGAGGCAGAGCAGCCAGAATTATGAGGAGGAACTTCATACTGTTTTCAAGACCCTTGCGGCATGAACGTGAGTTGAGAGGAGTTGATGTTCTTCAAGGCCGGCGATCATCAATTCGCGGTTCTCGAGTTGCCAATCGTGAGCCATTTCCTCGAGCTTCTTCATGACAGTGTGATCGACCAGGCAGGCTTTGGACAGATCTACAACAACCTTTTGGTGATGTGCAGTTTCAGCGATTCGAGCACGGATTGCCAACCAGTTACTGAAGACAAGGGCCTTTTCGATGTGGACGACCATGTGGCCTGATTGGTGCGGCTGAAGGGTAGCGTGAGGTTTGAACAGAGATAAGATCGGCGCGCCATTCCAGAGATGGATGGCAAGCTTTACGAGGATTCCGACGGCGATGCCGATCAGGAGGTCTGTTGCGAGGGTCGCAATGAGAGTAGAGAGGAAAACAGCAAGCTGCTCTTTGCCTACAGCCCACATGTGGTGAAATTCTTTGGGTGAGGCGAGGTTGTAACCGGTGAAGACCAACATGGCGGCGAGGGCGGCGAGGGGGATCATGTTGAGAAGCGAAGGGACGCTAGCAACCAGAAGGAGCAAGAGTGCGCCATGGAAGAAGTTGGCCCAGCGGGTTTTGGCGCCGTTGTTGCGATTGGCAGAAGAACGGACGATTTCGCTGATCATGGGGAGGCCGCCGATGGCAGAGGCCAGGGTGTTTGCTGCGCCTACGGCCAGGAGGTCGCGATTCATGTTGGTGCGGCGCTGGTAGGGGTCGAGGAGATCAACGGCCTTGGCGCTGAGTACGGATTCGAGGCTGCCTACAAGGGCAAACATGGCTACCCACTTGAGACTCTCAGGCGTGAACAACACCGAGAAGTCTGGGAAGCTCATGGCACCGAGGAAACTGCCGGGGAGGTGCACGAGGTATTTGGGGCCTATCGCGAAGTCGTGGCCCGCCCAGGTGTAGAGATGGTCGTGGGTGATGTCGAAGAAGAGGCCGAGTGGGGTTGCCACCAGGAGGACCAGCATCGGACCGGGGATGGCCTGCACGAGTTTTGATTTGATGAAGGGCCGCAGGAAAAGAATCAAAAGACTGATACCGCCGATGATAGCTACCTCTGGATTGAGGTTCATGATGCTGTGGGGAATCTCGGAGAGTAATTCGAGGGGCTCCTTTGCGTGAGGCGCTACGCCCAAGGCGACGTGGACTTGTTTGGAGATGATGATGATGCCGATGGCGGCGAGCATGC
>CANGVB010000461.1 GCA_947456995.1 Bryobacteraceae bacterium
ATGATTCTGGTACAGGGCTTGCAAATCACTGGCAATTTGGAGGAAGAAAAGAACGAAGCGATCCAGTCGCTGGCGAAGCAGCAGCGGCTCAAGGCGGTGAAGGCGAAGCTAAGTGAGGGCATCGCTACCGTCGAGCGGGAGAGGTTTCGAATCAGCACGGCATTACAGTCTCAATATGACATTTCTGTGAGCTTTAAGAATGCGATGTTTTCCCACTGGACGAGAATGGGGGCCGGCCTGCACGCCAAGCATCCGCTGATTATGATGAAGCAAATTGATGAGCGAGTGCAGCCACTGCTCAATGAAGCGCGCAGGCTGATGGATGCGGGGAAATACGAAAAAGCATGGACGAAAGTGAGCGCCGCAGCAGCGCAGGTGAAGTGGGGTTTTGATTTTTTGGACTGGTGGATGAATCAACTGGAGAAGGGAGCGAAGAACGCGGAGGCGGGCATCAAAGTAAGTGCGGCGTTGGCAACACTGGTTGTGGCTGCCCCCTTAGAGCTTGGGATTTTGGCTGGAATGGGAGTCGCAGCGGTAGGCGAAGGGGCAACACAAGGCACGCTGTTGATTGCCAAGGGAGTGGATGGAAAAGAAACTGTGACAACAGAAGATGTGAAGAAGGCCGTGCTGGAAACAGTGATCGCAGGAGGTTCTGGTGGATTGGGTGCCGGTGCGGGCAAATTGGTGGCAAATGGATTGAAAGCGCGCGTCGCCAGAGAAGTTCTGAGGCGAAAAGCAGTTGACGAAGGATTTGACGTCGCCAAAGAAGCTCTGAGGCAAGAGGCAACTGAGCAGCAAATAGAATTTGTGGCCGAGCGAATCGAGCAGTATCTTGCCGCCAACTCGGCCGCGATCATGAAGAAGCTGACGAAGCTCGATTCGGATCCGGATTGGAACTGGTGGTACATGGCAATAACCCCGATGATCGGCCCCGTAGCTATGGAAATGTCCAAAGAGCCTGATCTGAACAAGCTGATGCTGAAGTAGATGAGCTAGTCGTTGAGGGTAAAGGCCAGGATGTTGCCACCGGCGGCGACGGCAATGTGTTGTTTGCCGTGGACGGTGTAAGTCATGGGAGAGGCTCGCCAGACCGCACTGGTGTTGAAGTGCCAGAGGGTCTTGCCGGACTTTGCGTCGGCAGCGGCGAAGGAGCCGCCACTCTCGCCGTAGAAGAGGAGCCCGCCAGCGGTTGAGAGGACGCCTGTGTAGTTGGATTCGGGTGCGCCGATCTGGACTTGTTCCCAAGCGATTTTGCCGGTCTGGATGTCGAGGGCGCGGAGGATCTTTTGCGGAGGGTTGGCCGGGTCATTGTAGGGGACAAACCAGGAACCGGCCTGACGGTAGAGGTTGCAGTCTTCAACAGCCATTACGTAGAAGAGTTTTGCCTGTGGATTGTAGGCGGTGGAGTACCAGTTGGTGGCACCTCTGACGGCCGGGCATGTGACCGTGCCTCCCATGGTGGGCTTGGCTTTTTCATTGACGATGGGGCGGCCCTTCGGGTCAAGGCCGGTGGCCCAGGTGAGGCGTTTGACGAAGGGAGTGCCGAGCAGGTATTCGCCGTTCGTGCGATCGAGAACGTAGAAGAAGCCGTTGCGGTTGGCCTGAAGAAGGAGCTTGCGGGGCTTGCCCTGGAAAACCTCATCGACAAGCACGAGTGGCTCGGTGGCGTCCCAATCCCAGAGGTCGTGGGGAGTGAACTGGAAGTGCCATTTGATTTGGCCGGTCTTGGGGTTGAGTGCGACTACGGAGTCTGTATAGAGGTTGTCGCCTTTGCGCTCTGTGCCGTCGGTATCGGGATATGGATTGCCGACGGGCCAGTAGAGAGTATCAAGACTTGGATCGTAAGAGCCAGTGAGCCAGGTTGCGCCGCCGCCGACTTCGAGGGCGTTGCCGACCCAGGTTTCCGACTTGGGCTCGCCGCGTTTGGGGATGGTCCAGAAGCGCCAGGCTTCTTCGCCAGTGTCGGCTTTGTAGGCTGCGATGAAGCCGCGCAGGGGGGCGTCGCCACCGCCGACGCCTGCAACCACGAGATCACCAACAACGAGAGGCGCGGCAGTAGCACCGTATGCGCCGGGCAGGCCCTCTGGCATGAAGACTTGCCACATGAGTGCGCCGGTGAGGCGATTGAGCGCAATGATGTGGGCGTCGTCGGTTGAGAAGAAGATCTTGTTGCCCAGCAGAGCGGCACCGCGCTGGGCGCCTTTGGCGGCGTCGCCCGAGATTTTGGTGGCGTCAGCCCGGTTGCGGGTGTAGCACCAGATCTCGCGGCCGGTGTCGCTGGCGAGGGCGCAAACCTGATTGGGTGCGGTGACGTACATGATGCCGTCGGCTACCAGAGGAGTGGTTTGGAGGCCCATGTGAGGCAGCTAGTAGGACCAGGCTAGTTTGAGTTTGGAGGCGTTGGTGGTGTTGATCTGAGTAAGCGGACTGTGGCGGTTAGCCGAGGGTGCACCGTGGTAGCCAGGCCATTCACCGTTGTTGGGCTGCTGGATCTGCTGGATCTCTTTGGCGGAGGTGGGCACTTTTGGAGGAGCGATTTTGCCGTTGGGGATACCGCCGAGAGTAGACAGATAGGCGATCAGATTGGGGTCTGACGGGAATGAAGGCATGAGGGACTTTGTCTCGTCTTCGACCGAAGCGGGGTTGTTGATCAGATGGAGTTTGCCGTCGAAGGTCTGCAGTTGTAGATCGTGGCGGCCTCTGGATCTGGCGAAGCCTCGCAAGGATTTTCCGCCGCTCAAGTTCACCTTCACGACAGCCCAGGGATTGTCGGGGCAGAAGGCCCAGGGAGGGCAGGAGGCTGAATTGCGTTTGCCGCGGCGGGAGTTTGGATCTTTCAGTTGGGCTTCGATTTCGCGAATGGTGAGTTCGCGGCCGATGCTCGAGAGATCGGGGCCGTTGGAGCCGCCTTGTCCTTGTGCCATGTGGCAGCCGAGGCATTTCTGCTCGAAGACTTGCTTGCCCGCGGCGAGGTCTCCTGCGGGCTTTGCGTCGAAGGCGGATGCATTCCAGGAGCGGATGGTTTTGGCTAGCAGGTCGAGATTTTCGGCCTTCAGATTGGCAAAGCCGGGCATGCCGCCGGAGGTGCCTTTTTCGATGATGGTGCGGATCTTTGCTTCGTCGCTGGAACGTAAGCTACGGGTGTCGATCAGGTTGGGGCCACGGTCTGTCCCAGTAGCGGAATCCCCGTGACAGGCAGCACAGTATTGCTTGTAGGCGGTAGGGAGGGTCTGGGCGGAAAGGCTTAGCGTGAGTAAGAATGCAGCTCGCAACATGGAAGACTGATTCTATCGAAGAATCTAGAGTTGCCGGATGCGGCGCTGGGTGCTCCAGAAGATTCCGCTGAGGACAACGAGCAGAATACCGTTGGCGGCGAGCACCTGGGGAGCGCCGAAGCTATCGATCAAAGTACCGGAGGCGAAGGCGCCGATGGGCATTCCACCGCGGAATGCGACGTTGTAGATGCTCATGACGCGACCGCGCATGGAGTCTTCGGTTTGGGTTTGCACAAGAGAACTGACCAGGCCGAAGCAGGCGATCAGCGCCGCCCCGCCAAGGAAAAGCATGACGCAGGCGATGTAGAAGTTTGTCGAAATGGCGAAGCCAAAGATGCAGGCACCGAGGGCGACGAGGGATGAAAGTGCAAGCAGGCCTTTGCGCTGGATATGGCTGGTGGCGGCGACGAAGATACCGCCGACGACACTTCCGATACCAGAGATAACGAGCATCTCTGAGTAGGCTTCTTTGCCAAGGTGGAAGACGCGTTCGGCGAATACCGGCAGGAAGGTCATAAACGAGACGCCGAGCAAAGTCATCAGGAAGGCGAGGACGATGAGGCCGCCCATGACGGAGTTGTCACGGATGAAGCGCAGGCCGACCTTCATGCTCTCGAGAACGGGCTCTTTGCCAGTCATCGCGGGAGGTCGTGGCGCGACTCTCAGCAAAGTGAAGATGACAGCAAGAAAACTGAGCGCGTTCAGACCGAAGCACCAGACCGCTCCGAACTTCGCAAGCGTGACGCCCCCGATGGTTGGGCCAATGACGCGAGCTACGTTGAACTGGATGGAGTTCATCGCGATTGCGTTTTGGAGGTCTTC
>CANGVB010000462.1 GCA_947456995.1 Bryobacteraceae bacterium
GACTTCAATGCGCCAGATCCTCGTTTTCACCTTGTTGACTCTTTCAGCCTGTTTTGCTCAAACCGCCATTCAAGTGGGGGATGGCGCTACAACTCCAACAATCCGTGAAGAATTCCTTGCTGCCTTTCAGCGAGATGGCTTCGTAAATCTGGTAGCCTTACCCCCAATCACCGAAGTGGTGAGCTACGGGGCAGGTGGCTTCCGGCAGGAATTCAACGATGCCGCACGCACGGGCCTGCGGTATGCGCTCATTCGACCCGCCGTCCCAGATCTCACGCTTGGCGTCAATAATGCAGTCCGCCAGGTTCGTCCTCCTATTTACGCAATTCTGAATCAATCGAGCATCGGCGTATCGGGAGCGGGTTTTCCTCGCATGGATACACTCCGTTTCAGCGCATTGCTGAGCGCCCAGGCAGTCAATTTTTCCCGCGGTTTCTATCAGACTTTCGATAAAGGTTTTGGCATCTTTGTTTGGGATTCACCCCCACTGGATGGCGGTTCTGACACTAGTTTCATCCTCGCCGAGCCACTTTTTTCCCGGTGGAACTCTATTGGGATCGACCAGATCGGCCCTCCCGTGGTTTCACTGATTTCAGCTACTTCCCGCTTTGGCACCAAAGCGAATTACCAGGTCTTTACCAATGGAGCAATCTACAACATCACCTCCGGTCCACTGAATGGAAGGGTGATTTTTGTTCGTAAATCCGTGCAGACTCTCTATGAACAGAATCAGGGGCCAGCTGGCTTCCTCGGGTTGCCGATTGGGGAGGAAACAATTATTGCCGACGGCCGCCGCCGCCAGACTTTTGAAGGCGGCACGATGGAATACGCAGTTAACGGTACTCCGATTCTCAAAAACTCGATTATCTCGGTTACGGTTGCGGCTGAAGACCCGATCCGTCTCACCGCCGGGCAAACACGCGCGCTTAGGGCTGTGCTTCAAACCAATGCTGCCGAATTTGTGACGGATCGCGAGGTTTTTTGGTCTACCTCGAACGGCCGTGTCGTGACCATCACCGGAACCGGGCCTAATGTCACCATTCGCGGCGTTGCTGGCGGGTCTGCAATTCTGAGCGCCACGAGCGAAGGCAAAACCAGCAACCGGGTTACGGTGCTTGTGGCTTCTCAGTGCTGTGCCATCGGGGAAGGGGCTCCGTCTCAGGTGATCTCGCAGACCTTTCTTGATGCGATTCAGCGCAACCGGATTACGGTTCGAAGCCCTGTGGCGAGTCCAGTTCGTAGAGCAGGCGTTGGCTATCAGCAGGAAGCCATCGCCCTACCCTCCGGTAACCGCATCCTGATTCTTAAAGCCGATGCAAGCCCTGTCGCTTATCTGCTTTCGGGTCCACAGCTCAATGCTTACGAGGCACTGGGCGGAGTTTCCGGTGTTTTGGGTTTCCCGGTTTCTGATGCCAATAACAATGGAACCCAGCGCTTCGAAAATGGTGCGTTTGCCGGTTCGCCACTGCGGCTTGTTTCGGGCACCATCCTCACCCGCTGGCTTGCCCTCGGTGCCGATTCGGGAGCCCTTGGGGCCCCGGTTTCAGACCGGTCAAACGCGATCACCTTTACAGGCACTCAGGTTTCAACCCAGACCTTCCGGTCTGGTGTTTTCTTCGAGTACAGCGCTGGGCCGCTTGCTGGCCGGGCGTTTCTTAGCACCGGTGTTATCGCTGCCAAGCATCTTGAGCTTGGTGGTGCGGCCGGCGCCATTGGTGCGCCGCTGACTGATGAATTTTTGACCTCCGGTGCCTTCCGTCAGGAATTTGAAGGTGCATTCCTCGAATACAATCCCGGCGGGCCGGTGCGTGTAATCGAAAAAGAACGGCGGCCTACTCTTACGATCACACCCTCCTCGCTTCTGCCCGGGGGGCGCTATCGCGTGGCCGTTGGCGGATTTCCAGCCAGCGCGCGTCTGCGCGTTACGCAAGGTTCTGGCACTGCAGCCGATAGCTTCGATCTGACTACCGTTAATGGATCGTTTATCTGGGAAAGCATTGTTCCAACGGGTGCCAGAGCTGGTGTTGTAATCCTTCGGGCAATCAATACCAATTCACCACAGAGCTTTGCCGAGGCAAGCTACACCGTGCGCAGCCTTGCCGAATTGCGCCCTGCCTTAACCAAGGTCTCGGGGGATTCTCAGGCAGCTGCTCCCGCCACAGTTCTTCCTCTGCCGATCCGTGTTTTGCTTCGTGATTCCTCTGGCAGTCCGCTCGCAGGGATTCCGCTTCGCTTTGAAGCCTCTCCAGGCGGCGCTGTTGTCGATCCGAGTCCTATCACGAATGCGGAAGGAATCGGCGAGGCCCGCGTGCGCCTGCCAGCTCAAAGCGGTATTTCTCTTTTCTCTGTCGAAGCTGGTGGCCAGATTGCCACCTTCTCGGCTCGTGCTTCAGAACAGGTCCCCTCGGATTACCCCAGAATCACTCAGGCTGTCGAGGGCAATCTCGGCAGCTCCACCTTGCCGCTAGCCCAAAAGGGGTCTCTGGTTGCCGCCCTTGCCGGAGTGGTCCGCTTTTACCAACAGCGCGGCGTTGTTCCGGCCGACAACGGACTTGCCGATACCGCGACCCTCAATAACTACCTGCGCACCTTTTGTACTGTCGACGCTGCGGGAGCCCAGATCTGTGACGGTTTTCTCAACCCCGGCTCGGGCGCAGATCTACAAGCGAATCCGTTCCGGACGGCCGATTTCGCCAGTGGGGCGGTGAGCCTCGCTTTCCCTGAACCCACGCTTGCCGCCATTCGTGAAGCCATTGCCTCTTCGGGGCCTGTTGTTGTCGGCCTCAATCTCTTGCGCAATGGGCAATCCGTTGGCGTTCACTTTGTCACGGCCTACGGCATCCTGGGCGATGCGGATCTGGCCATCAGTGACCCTAATCCCCAGTTCGCCTTAACCCGCCTCAGTCAGTACGCCGTAGGGTTTACGGCTGCTGCGGCAAACTGGCAGGCTAGCCCCATCGCGGCCATACAGCTCCTGCCGCGGACTTCAACCAGTACTGCCTTTTATGCCTTTTCGACGGCCCCTTTTGAGTTGCTCAGCCCATCGGTTGGTTGTTCGAGGCCCGTGTCCTGGCCCGCCAGTTTCGCTAACCTGACATCCACGACGTCGTCACTGAGCGTCCGGCTGCAGAGCTGCGATGGCTCAGTCGTTTCCTACCAGGCGGCGCTCCCCGCTCCTCCCTTTCTTTTCTCTCTGGTGAGCCTCACCAACCCATCCGCCCAGTCTGTAGTGAGTTCAGCTGATGCTACGGCCTATCGTGTATCGAGATCCACTTCCGACGCCTGGACGCTTGCCCCGGAACAAATCTCCGTCAATTCCTCGGCCATTGTGAATGCAGCAAGCTTCGGTTCGCGCATTGGGGCGGGAACCATTATCAGTATCTTTGGTAACGGTCTCCCCCTGCGGGCAAGTGCGGGGTCTTCCGTTGAAATTGACGGGCAGGCCTTGCCCATTTTCTTTTCCAACGGATTCCAACTGAATACCGCGATCCCTCAGGGAATCTCTGCCGGGGCAGCTAACCTGAAGATCCGGTCTCCGTATGGGGAAGTCTCAACTCGAATCGAAATCAGCGACCAGGCGCCTGGGGTATTTCTGGTAAATGCTCGAGGGTCGGCGGCGGTCCTCAATCAGGATTCCAGTCTCAATTCGCCGTCCAACCCGGGAGTGCGTGGCCAGGCGGCAGTGCTTTTCGCTACCGGCCTGGGAGCCGTGAGTGCACAGCCTGGCGGTTTGAGCACAACTAACACACCAGCGCGGGTTGTCATCAACGGCAGAGAGTTGGCCCCCTTTTTCTCAGGCCTTGCTCCAGGCTTTATCGGGCTCTATCAGGTGAACTTCACTCTCCCGACGAATCTGCCACCCGGATTAGACCAACAAGTACTACTCCGTTCGGCTGGCGTGGATTCAAATCCGGGTTTGATTTCGATTCGTTAATCTTTCTGTGCGGGGAGAGTAACATCTGTGTCGCAAATCGGTGCCAGGTGTGTCAAATTGACTCAATTCCGTGCCCGAAACGGATCTAACTCAAGCGCTTTCAAACAGTTGCTGAGATTTTTGCTTGACTAGGGGCTTGGCATTCTGA
>CANGVB010000463.1 GCA_947456995.1 Bryobacteraceae bacterium
ATTTCGCTACCTGCAGATGATCTCAGACCCTGCAATGGTGGGTGGTCGATGGATTATCAGCCTCGAGCCAGCCTTTTTTGCCAAACTGCTGGCGGGTGATGCCAAGGCTCAAAAGGACATGAATCGAATCAATCAGGTGCTCCTCTTCTTCGAAAAAAACAGGAAGCTGCAGTCACTCCCTGCCTTCGGACAACTTGCTGTTGTCGAAGATGTTCAAAACGGAGCATTGCTCTCTGGATCGGTTCTCGACATGATCACGGTCAAGCACACGCCTGTTCGCCCAATCCCATTTAAGGCTGTTGAAGCCAAAGCCTTCGATCAGGCGAAGATGGCGGTAAATGTAGATCCGCAATCTCTTGATGCAAAGCAGCAGCAAGTGCTGAAAGATTTCACGCGCTCGGGTGGGACAGTGCTGACCGCCCCGCCCGGCTGGCGCATGCCCGTTCCCCGGCCCGACCAGATTGTGACCGATGCTGAGGAGGTCAAAAAGCTCGACCAGATCTGGAAAGAGGTGAATGGGATGATGGGCCGCCGGAATCTGGGTGTTCGCCTTTTCAACGTTTCAAGCATGCTCTCGAACATGCTTGGGCCTTCTGATGGCTCGCGTGTAATCGTCTATCTGGTGAACTACTCCGACTTTCCCGTCGATAGCATCGCTGCGCACCTGCTGGGAAAATACTCGAAGATTACGATTCACTGGCCTGAGAGGCAGCCCAAATCGCTGGTTCCGTACGAGACCGAAGACGGCACTGGGGTAGACATCGACATTCTCGAATCCACTGCCATCCTGATCGCTGAAAAGTAGACAATCCCGAAACTCAACTTACAATAGTGAGATGACACGCCGTGACCTGATCGCCCTCGGTGCCCTCCCGCTTTTTGCGCAGGAAAAAAAGCTTCCCACCGCTCCTGTTTCCATCCGCAAATGCGATAGCTACAACGAAGATTTCTATGAGATCTTCAACCGCATGTTCGATGACCTTGGTGGCGTCAGGAAGCTGGTTGCCAACAAGACGGTTACGATCAAGTTAAACCTTACAGGCTCACCCGGACTTCGCTTGCAGGGCAAGGCGCTCGGCCTTACACACTACTCGCATCCCAAACATGTCCTTGCCATGACGACATTGCTCGATCGTGCTGGTGCCAAGCGCATTCGATTTGTCGAATCCGCCTGGGGCACCGCAGGCCCGCTTGCCGAGTACATGCTCGATTCCGGCTGGAATGTTCGTCAGCTCTCTACCGCAGCCAAGCAGGTCGAATTCCTCAATACCAACGCCCTCGGCGGCTTTGCCAAAAAGTACACACGCATGAAGGTGCCCCACGGCGGCTGGATTTTTCCGGCATTCGAATTCAACAACGTCTATGCAGAAACCGACGTGATGATGTCGATGGCCAAGCTGAAGAATCACGACGTATGCGGCGTCACACTTGCCATGAAGAATATGTTCGGCTGCACTCCGGCCTCGATCTATGGCAACGATTCTGGTGTGGATGACCCGAATGAAAGCCCCACCTCGGGCCGCGATCAGATTTGCCATGTTGGCAAGCGGCAGCCTTCAAAGATTGCCCTTCCAGAGCTTGATCCTTCCTCTCCTCGAGATGCCTTCCATCGCATGCCACGCATTTCGGTGGAAGTAGCTTCCGCTCGTCCGATCGACATCTCCTTCATTGACGGTATCGAAACGATGACGGGTGGCGAAGGCCCGTGGATCAAGCCGAAAGGAACCTTTGGGGGCACAGCCCACGTTACACCGGGTCTTCTGGTTCTTGGTACAAACCCGGTCACCACCGATACGGTTGGCACGGCGCTGATGGGATACGATCCTCGAGCACCCAAAGGCACGCCCCCATTCCATAAATGCGACAACATGTTGTTGCTGGCTGAAGAAGCTGGACTCGGTACGGCTGACCTTAAGAAGATTGAAGTGATTGGCGGCAAGATTGAAGACTTGCGCTTCCGCTTTCCCATGAGTGCCTGATGCAGACATTTCTCGATCAGTTATCCGCCGTAATCGCCAAGCTGACGCCCATGGCGGTTCTCGACATTCTGGTCGTCTCTGTTTTCATCTACATCTTCATCATCAATATTCGAGGGCGCAGGGCGGCCCAGATCGTCAGCGGCATGTTTATCCTGACCTGCGCCTATCTGGCGAGCGTCTGGTTTCACCTTGAACTTTTGCGTACGCTGCTTGCGACCCTCGCCCCCTACACGGCCTTTGGCATCATAGTGATGTTTCAGTCGGAGATTCGCCGCGTCCTGGCGCGCATCGGCCGCGCCCGCATCTTCACCTTTGGCGGCAGGCTCCAGCGCCGCGAAACAGCAGAAGAGATTCTGATGGCAGTCGCGTATCTTGCCCAGCACCAGATCGGCGCACTGATCGTTGTAGAACGTGACACCGGCCTTAAGACCTTTATCGAGACGGGTGTAAACCTCGATGCCCGCCTCTCACGCGATCTTTTGTTGAGCATCTTCTATCAGGGGGGCGCTCTTCATGATGGGGCCGTAATTGTGCAAGGCGACCGCATCGCGGCCGCTGCCTGCTTCCTGCCTCTTTCGATGAATCCTGCCCGCCTCGGCCAACTCGGCACAAGGCATCGTGCCGCTATCGGTATCTCTGAAGAGACCGACTCGCTAGCCATTGTTGTCTCTGAGGAAACAGGGAAGATATCCCTCTGTGCCTACGGTGAAATTCAGCATGGAGTCTCGATCGAATATCTTGAAGAGCAGATCACCAAACATTTGAGCCAGCCACTGGCACCTCCACTCAACGACAATTCTCAAATGGAGATTCGCCGTTCATGAGGCTGTTCACCGATAACATCCCGGCCAAGATCTTCAGCATTCTCATCGCCTTCCTCCTCTGGGTCGCCCTCGTCGACGAGCCTGAATTGATCGAGACAGTAACTGTGCCCGTTGAGTACAGGAATTTATCGAGCGCTCTTGATCTTTCGCCAGACGCGCCTACCCGCATACAGCTTCAGGTTCGTGGCCCGCGTGGGAGACTCAACGAAGTCTCCCCAGACCGGACAAACATCGTACTCGACCTTGGCCCGATGGTGCAGCCTTCTGCCCGCACCTTTACAATCCAGGACAATCTGATCAATTTGCCCCCCACCGTCACTCTAGTCCGCGCGATTCCCTCTCAATTACGAGTTAAGCTGGAACGCCGTGTCTACAAGGAAATCCCAGTTACGCTTGCGTTTGAGGAGGACCTTCCTTCGAACCTGAAAATTGTATCGACTGAAATTTCACCTAGCCAGATCAAGGTGGTTGGCCCGGAATCCAGAGTTACGCTGGCATCTTCCATCAGCACCGAGCCAATTAGTATCAAGGACGTGACCGCTGGTACCCCGATCCGGGTAAATGTGCTTTTGACTGACCCGGAGCTTTCGATTGTTGGTTCTGCCCTTGTCACTGTAAAGCTGCAATCAACCCAGCTACCCTAGAAGGGTACATGGCAAGACAATTATTCGGTACGGATGGTATCCGCGGTAGAGCGGGTGATCCCCCTCTCGATAAACCCACAGCCTATGCCCTTGGGGCTGCACTTGGACGCTGGGCCAAGGGGCAGTCCTCCACTCCGAAAGTCCTTCTTGGGATGGACACGCGCGAATCCGGCCCCTGGCTTGCTGAAGCGGTAGCTGCAGGTCTTGTTGCGGTTGACGTGGAACCGCACTTCGCGGGCCTCCTCACAACCCCAGGCGTAGCCTACAACACCAAGCATGGCCCCTATGTTGCCGGCGTCATGATCTCAGCCTCCCATAATCCTTATCAGGACAATGGCCTCAAGGTTTTCGATCATTCTGGCTTCAAGCTTCCAGACGCTCAGGAGCTGATTCTCGAAGAACAGATTCTGCAAATTCGAGAGAATGCGATTGTTCCTGATTGCACTCTGCCGCTGCACCCTGAACTCGCCGACCATTACCTCGACTTTCTTCGCTCCACCTTCACACATTCGTTGAAGGGTCTGCGTGTGGTTCTGGATTGCGCTAACGGCGCGGCTTCTCATCTTGCCCCTCGGCTCTTTGCTCAACTGGGCGCAGAAGTCATCACGATTGCCAATACCCCGGACGG
>CANGVB010000464.1 GCA_947456995.1 Bryobacteraceae bacterium
ATCGATCGGCTGAGCTGTGTCAAGCGAGGAGCAGAGATCGTCGTAAAGGGGATCGTTTTGAGAACCAAATGCTTCTGGCGGCTCCATTACCTAATAAAGCGGAAAATTCAGTATAAAGCCATTATGAATAAGAAGCCCGCCGTTAGGCGGGCTGAAAGGTTAGATCGAATCGAAAGGAACAGAAGAAATCAGGCAGAGAGCCCTTCGCTCCACTTAAGGAGCGCCGTGAGGATGTCGTGCCATAAATTCTTCATCTATATGGAGTATGGGGTGATTCCTCGATTTCGTCAAGAACAATCTTTCGAATCTATCTTAAGTTATTGATAATAAATAGATTATAAATCTATAGTTGTCGCTAGGGATTTAGGTCAATTGAGCCATTGCCGGCCGGTGGATTGGCCGTGCTCGGCGAGATAGGCCTGCATGGCGGCGGCGATTTTGGGGTTTTCCGAGCGGGCCATGGCTTCGAGAACGGGGCGGAGGAGTTCTACGTTATCGGCGACGCTGGTGGCGGTCATGAGGGCGAGGTCTTCGCGGCCCATGTCGAGCATTTGCTCGATGGCATCGCCGTCGTCGGAGAGGAATTCCTGGGCATAGAATTCGAGGGCCTGGGCTTCGGGCCAATCTGGTTCTTTCCCGCTGTTGCGAAGAGTGTGGAGGAACCAGCCGCGCATGTCGAAGTCGCCGAGGATGTCGGCCCAGTCGTCGATGCCCCAGTCGGAGCCTTCGAGGAAGGGGCCGGCAACGCCTGGAGTTTTGGCTTCGCGGGTGGAGATCATGGCGAGGAGATCGGTGATGGCGGGAGTATCGATGCGGTTGCGGAGGCCTGTATAGAGGCGGCCGAGAGTCTTGGCAGAAGCGGCGCGGACGAGGGAGCTTGGGTGATCAAGAAAGTGGAAGTAAGGCTTGGAGGCGGAGGTCCAATCGGCGACGAGCCAGCGTTCGTCGGGCCACCAGAACATGGCAGATTCTTCGTCGGTGAGGGCAACTGCGAGTTCGATAGCGGCGAGTTCGATATCGCCTTTGAGACGGCCCTGTCGCATGAGCCAGTAGATTGGGGATTGCGAGATGCTGCCCTGGCGGCGGGGTTGAGCGCGGAGGATGGCCCAGCAGAAAGCGCAGACGCGATCGTCGGATTGTGTGGCTAGCCAGGTTACGTAGGAGCCGAGGAGGCTTTTGAGATCGTCCTCTTCGATGGCCTCGGACTGGAAGGGCCAGCAATCGGTGAGGGCGATGGCGATCTGACGGCTGGCACCGAAGCGGAGGAGAGCGGATTCACCGGCGGTGAGCCAGGGGAAGGGATCGCTGGCGAGGCGTGCGAGGGTGCCGAGAGAATCTTTCCAATGATCGGTATCCATGCCTGCGACCATTTGGCAAAGACCGGCGAGGGCAGCGATTTCATTGGCAGAGGCCTTTTGGGAAACGAGTTGTTCAAGTTGGCGTTGGAGCGATCCTGCAAGCATCCCTATCAACGTATCGCAAGCGGAGTGGCATTGGGGCGTGCTATTATGAAATTCGGCTAACCGCGGCTTTGATTTAGTTGTTATTCACTCCTTTGTTCCTGGCTGCTATTAGAACCTTTTTTTTGAAAGCAACAGGAGTCTCCCATGACCAACCTATATGTCGGAAACCTTAGTTTCCATACCACTGAAGATCAGCTACTGGCTATCTTCCAAGAATACGGCGCAGTAGAGCGCGTGAACGTTGTTACCGATCGCATGACCGGCCAGCCCCGTGGATTCGCATTCGTCGAAATGACGAACCGCAATGAAGCCGAGAATGCCATTTCTTCCCTTGACGGCCGCGAGCTTGATGGCCGCAACCTCAGTGTGAACGAAGCACGTCCGAAGACCGATGGTCCTCGTGGCGGTGGCGGTGGTCGTCCTGGCGGCGGTCGTCCCGGCGGCGGCGGCGGACGTCCTGGTGGCGGTGGCGGTGGCTTCCGCAAGGGTCGTTACTAAACAACAATGAAGTTTTCTGATCTTTCCTTATCCGAGGTTTTGCAGCGCAATTTGGCAGCTAACAACCTCATTCAGCCCACACCAGTGCAAGCCGGGGCAATTCCCCCAGCGCTTGCCGGGTCAAACGTAGTTGCTACTGCCCAGACCGGAACCGGCAAGACGCTTGCGTTCTTGCTTCCGATCCTGCAATCGCTCTCGCAGAACCCCGTAAAGGGAGTTCAGGCTGTCATCATGACACCGACTCGCGAACTCGCGATCCAGATCCACGAGGCCTTCACCAAGATGGCCAAGGATACTGGATTGCGCGCGACGGTGGTCGTGGGTGGCCTAAACGAAAGCAAGCAGCTCTTCGAAATCCAGCGTGGCAGCCAGGTACTGGTTGCAACTCCGGGACGTCTGTTCGACTTCATTGGTCGCAAACTCGTCAAGCTTGGCTCGGTGAAGTTTGTCGTACTCGATGAAGCGGATCGTATGCTTGACATGGGCTTTTTGCCCACGATTGAGCAGATTCTGCAGCAGATCCCGATTCAGCGTCAGACCCTCTTCTTCTCAGCGACGATCGAACGCTCGATCATCCCGCTGATCGCCAAGCATGTACCGAACCCGGTGCGTGTAGAGATTGGCGCGACGACAAAGCCTGGTGTTGACATCGATCTTCATTTGTATGAAGTCGAAGGTCATCGCAAGCTTGGTTTGTTGCGGCATCTTCTGGCGGAGAAGACGGGATCCTTCCTGGTTTTCGCCCGCACCAAGCACTCCACCGATCGTCTGGCCAAGAAATTGGCAAAGACTGGCGTGAAGACGGCAGCCATTCATGGCGACCGCACACAGAGCCAGCGACGACAGGCCTTGGAAGGCTTCAAAGATGGCTACTATCGCGTACTCGTCGCAACCGACGTGGCCGCGCGCGGCATTCACGTAGATCACATCGAACACGTTGTGAACTTCGATCTGCCGCAGGCACCAGAAGACTTTATCCACCGCGCAGGCCGTACTGGCCGCGCAGGCAATAAGGGTACCGCGTCCACCTTCGCCACTCGTGGCGAGCGTGGTGCAGTACGCCAGATTGAGCGTGCGATCAAGACTTCTCTGCCACTGCAGGTTGTGCCGCATGAGCTTCCTCCTGATCCGGCTGATACGGGTGGTTTTGACGAGCAGGAGTATCAACCCGCTCGTACGCCCTATGCCGTTAAGAAGGCGATCAAAGGCGCGTTTCAGCATTCACCGAAACCGAAGCATTCGTTTGTTAAGTCAAAGAAGCTGAAGTTTCAGGGTGCGAAGCCCGCTGGTCGCAAGCCAGCTTACGCTTAGGCCTGATAGTACAAATAAGTTGAAAGGGGCGAGCCTTCGGGCTCGCCCTTTTTGCGTTTATTTGTAGGCGATGGTGGCGCTGGAGGGGCAATTTCAGTAAACTCCATACGACCTGCCCTCTCAATTCGCCATACGAGTTCATGCCATTGTGGGCAGAGCTAAAGAGTTAACTTGGTGCCTGGATCGAGCTTCAGATATCTGAAAGATGGTCATCAATCTGATCGATCGATAACCTGCCTTGGTGCCAAGCTAGCAGCCATTGGCCGGCTGTTTCGGTTTTTGAGTTTGGACCGACGCCAAAAGTTGCGACGTTTCCTGGCAATCCGCCGACAGCGACGACTGTGAGTGGATATCGTCCTTTGCCAAGACTGAATGCGCAATCGAATACCACGAATTCTTTGTTGTTCTTGCTGCCGACAATCACATTGGCTATCGAATGTGCTTGATAAAGCAAGGCATCCCGGATTTGAAATCCCACAGGTAGATCCCTTCCAAGATATCCGAAATGCCTGGCTTTCGCGAAGGACCGTAACGCCGTGGATCTGGTCCTGTCAACAATAAATCTGCCGAGTATTGCAGCAGCGACAAAAGCGATTATGACGAGTAGTCCCATCAAACCTAATCGTAGCGAAAGGGACTTGTTCGGCTTTACTAGTTCAACGAATTTCTATCAAGGAGAGAAGCGAACTTGACAAGAAGTTTAGCGATCGCTAAACTTCTTGTCAAGTTCGCTTCTCTCCTTGATAGAAATTCGTTGAACTAGTAAAGCCGA
>CANGVB010000465.1 GCA_947456995.1 Bryobacteraceae bacterium
ACAGAGAGCTTGGGGCTGTCATTACCAAGAGCGATGGAAGTTTTCAATTTCTCGTTGAGAGAGGCAGCTATCACCTGGTAGCCGAACGGAATGGGTTTGGCCGTCAAACGTATGGAGCAAGAACACTCAATGACTTCTTTGGTGTCTCAATCATCTGTAATGCTGAGACTCAAAATGACAATCTGCTGTTTCGTCTCTATCCACCCGCATCGATTAGCGGACAAGTCATAGATCAGCATGGCGAACCGGTGTCATCGGCCTTGGTTCAATTGATCCGGCAAGTGGTGGTAGAGGGAAAAAGAAGGGCGGTGAACCGGGGCTATTTTTACACGACCGACAAAGGCAATTTCAGGTTCGGGAATCTGGATGCCGGTTCGTACTTCCTGGTTGTTGGCGGGACGCCCTGGCATAGTCAGGAGTCATATTCTGGTCCAAATGAAGTGACTGCGCCGAGCGTAGCCTACCTTCCGGTCTATTACCCAAACTCTTCCGATCCCAATTCTGCGGTGCCCATGAGGATTCAAGCTGGAGAGGAAGCCCGTGCCAATTTCACCCTGATTGAAGGGGAAGGCACTTCCATTCGGGTAGAGGTGGAGGGGCAGATAAAGCCGGGGGCGAGAATCAATTTGAGATCCGCAGGCATTGAAGATGTGAACCGATTTCAAAAGGTGAGCACCCTGTATGGGACCCAACATCTTTTTTCCGCAGTGCCTCCGGGCAGCTATGAAGTTCAGGTAATTGGCGAGAGCAAGGGGCAGCCGGTGACGAATTCAGTGAAAGTTCAAACCGCTGGAGGCACTCAGACTGTCAAGTTAAGAATAGGGCAACAAGCCAGTGTATCCGGCAGGGTCAATTGTGACGGGAAGCCAGTTGCGGCGACCAATCCCATTGTGATGACCCTGTTTCGTCTCTCTGACAGGCGCGGGTTCAGCCGACGCCTACAGCCCGATGGTAGTTTCGAAATTGCCGGAGTGCCGCCAGGGCAATACATGGTGCTTTTTGGGCGATCCAATGATTGCTTTCCGGACCGGGTCTTGCTCGGCGGAAAAGAAGTGACAGATCGCACGCTGAATGTTGGCTCAGAGCCCATGCGCGGATTGGTGGTTGAGAGTTCGAGCGGCTTGGCGCAAGTGAAGGGGTTTGTGCGCAAGGGTGAACAAAAGATGTCCGGAATGCTTGCACTTCTGATTCCCGTCCGGGACACGAAAGATCCCAGTCTTAACTTGTCGTTTATGACTGACAGTGATGGCAGCTACAACTATCGAGCGGTCCAGCCCGGTGAATACTGGATCCTGGCCACCGACGACACTGAACTTGAGTTTGCCGATCCCCAGGTGCTAGAACCCTACCTGAAATTCGCTGAGAAAGTGATGATTGCACCAAGGGGTAAATATGAAAAGGATCTTGAGATCCGGGACAAGTAAAGCCGCTTAGCTGAGGCGGTTGAGGGGCCAGATGGCCACTTGAATTGCTTTGGCGAAATGCAGCAGTGGCGGGGTGTTGGGTAGCTCGATTCCGGCGGCGCGGGCGAGAGTGTTGGTTTCGATTTTTGCCTCCGCGTCGTAGAGGGGCCAGGCTTCGTGGTGGATCTCTCCACGGTAAAGTTGTCCCTGCTTGTCTGTGGTGTAGAGACAGTAGCGCTCGGTGAGCCAGCGGATGAGGTCGGTTTTGTTGGTGAGGCCTGTGGGACGGTAGCTGGCGCGGAATTCGGCTGGGGGCTCGTTGCGGTGGGTTCGGGTTGAGGTGTAGTCGATCCACTCGTTGCGCTCAAGGCAGCTCATGGTGGCGTTCATGTAGGGCAGGTGGAAGAAGGTGCGGGCTGTCGCTACAGCGACGGGGTTTGAGGCCTCGAGGCTCCAGAAGTAGACGCCGGGTTTTGATTTGTTGTGGACGTAGGTGCGGAGGTTGAGCTCGGCGAAGTGGGAGAGCCAGGGCAGGGGCGGCGTGAGGCGGGGGCGGACGCCGGTCATGCGGAAGGGGACGACAGCGACCCAGGCCTGGTTGTCGAAGGTGTCGAGTTCGAGTGAGGCGGGGATGAGCGGCCGGAGCATGGAAGGGGGCACTGGCCAGTGGGCGAAGAGGAGATCGCGCCACCACTGGGTCATCACCCAAGGGCCAGAGGGGAGGGGCCAGGGACGGTGATCTGTCTGATGGATGATTTTTGTGAGCCCCATGATAGTAGGCTATCTCTAGTGAAGGGTTTAGAGACGGAAATTAAAATCGAGGTCCTCTCGTTTCGGGGATTTCGCAAGAGATTGAAGGAAGCCGGGTTCCGGATCAAGCACCGCCGTGTGTTTGAGCGAAACACGATCTTTGAGACCTCGCCGCCGACGCTGCGGCCGAGTGGCTGCCTGGTGCGCCTGCGAGAGGCGGGATCGAAATATACGATCACTTACAAGGGTCCGGCAACGGTGGGTAAGCATAAGTCGCGGGAAGAAGTGGAATTTACAGTTTCTGATGTCGAGGCTGCTTATACATTTCTGACGAGGCTGGGCTATCTGCCGGGATTTGTGTATGAGAAATACCGGACAGAGTATGCCGATATTGGCTCGAATGGGGTGGTGACGCTGGATGAGACGCCCATTGGACTCTACGCAGAACTCGAGGGTGAAGAAAAATGGATAGATTCCACTGCAAAAACTCTCGGGATTGCCGATACGGAATATTTAACAGCCAGTTATGGTGCGCTTTACCTGAAATGGTGCGAGCGAGAGGGTATAGATCCTGGGCATATGCGCTTTGCGTGAGATGCTCAGGTGAATGCCTTAGTCAATTCGTTTGGTATTAGTACTGTGAAGAATCTTTACCTACTACTCCATTACCTATTGGCCTTGTTAGTGGCTGGTGGTATTCTTGCTTTGTAGACAACATGAGTTTCAGCTTAATACTGATCGGACTATCGCTGGCGCTGTTCGCGTATTGGTTTCGCTACAGCTGCCTGTTGATTCTCCGAACGCAAACCGCAGAAGATTATTCACGCGAAGTATGCCGTGCTAACGGCCTTAGCTTTGACCTGGTCAAGGGACAGATCGAAGCAGAACCAAATCCGAATCTTTCCGCGCTGTACGAATCGCTGGAGAGAGATTACCGGGTAGTCAGCCAGTTGCTCGACCAGGTGTCGATGCAGTCGCAGCAAGACAATGTGCTTGAAACCAAATTGCTGCGCGCGAATTTCCGCGTAACGCAGGCCTGGTTCCAGGTGAGCCACAAGCTTGGGCTTAGCTCGTCCATCGGGGCGCTCGAAGAGATGGCCGACACGATCAGCCATTTTGCCAACGCTTTCGGTGAGCAGAGCGCATCAGGCACCGCAGCCTAGCACCAAATCCCATTAATTTTACGAATCGGGTCTATCCCGGGCTAGAAGGAGAGGCAGAGCCTCTCCTTTTTGCATAAGATGACATTGTGAGCGATCTCTCGGCAGCGACACAGCGCATTAAAACTGTAACGGATGAAATCGGCAAAATCATTGTCGGACAAGACGAAGTTGTTCAAGGAGTACTGATCTGCCTTCTGGGAGGCGGACATGTATTGCTTGAAGGAGTTCCGGGACTTGGCAAGACTACGCTTTTGCGAACGCTTTCGCGTGTGCTGCACCTCAAGTACAGCCGGATCCAATTCACGCCCGATCTGATGCCTGCCGACATTGTGGGCAGCATGATTCTCGATTCTGACGCGAGTGGCGCGAAGAGCTTTCGTTTCCAGGCGGGGCCGATCTTCTCGAATCTGGTGTTGGCCGACGAAATCAATCGTGCGACTCCGAAAACGCAGAGCGCTTTGCTTGAGGCGATGCAGGAGCGGACGGTGACCAGCGGTACAACGACGCACCAACTGGAAAGCCCCTTTCTGGTAATGGCAACGCAGAATCCAATCGAAATGGAAGGCACCTATCCGTTGCCTGAAGCGCAGCTCGATCGCTTTCTGATGAAGATTCTGGTGCGTTACCCGAATCGTGCCGATCTGGCAACGATTGTCGAGCGAACGATCACGCGTGATGATGTAGAGCTAACCCCGAAACTGGACGTAGAGGGCATCCTGTCGCT